>JBPCOG010000382.1:0-2201 GCA_051000455.1 Lapillicoccus sp.
CTCTCCGGGGTGTGGCTCGGGATCTTCATCGGCCTGATATTCGCCCTCTTCGACGGGCAGAACAACCCGCTGGCGCTGGTGCTCTCGACGATGGTCTTCGGAGCCCTCTTCGGAGCGGTCTGGGCGGCCATCACCTATGCGATGACCGGCGGCCATCGTGACTTCACCTCGGTGAGCCGGGTCGTGCCCAGTAGGTACGAGGTGCTCGTGGAGCACAAGTTCGCCCAGCAGGCGCGCGAGATCCTCGGGACCAGCCCGGTCCTCGGCTCCGGGACCCAGGCTCCGGTCACGACCCCGGAGGTCTAGGACCGACGTCCACGGCCGACGTCGTCCCCACGGCCGACCGCGTCCCCGCGGCCGACCGCGTCCCCGCGGCCGACGTCGTCGTCCGAGGTCCCCAGCGCGTCACGACGGGACGTCCTTCTCACGAGTTCCCACGAATCCTCGCGATCCACGCCTCGACGTCCGCCGAGCTGCGCGGCATCGCCGCTGACAGGTTCTCGCAGCCGTCCTCGGTGACGAGTACGTCGTCCTCGATGCGCACGCCGTTCCCACGCAGCTCCTCCGGCACCAGGTGGTCGTCCGACTTGAAGTACAGCCCGGGCTCGACCGTGAGGACCATGCCCGGGCGCAGCTCCCCGTCAAGGTAGTCCGCGCGCGTCGCGAGGGCGCAGTCGTGCACGTCGAGGCCGAGGTGGTGGCTGGTGCCGTGGACCATCCAGCGTCGGTGGTACTGCCCGTGCTCGGTGTCGAGCGTCGCCTCGACGTCGACGCCCTCCGGCAGCAGTCCCCAGCCGTGCAGGTGCTCGGCGATGACCCGGATCGCCGCGGCGTGGACGTCGGAGAACCTGTTGCCCGGCCGGACGGCCGCCATGCCCGCCTCCTGCGCGGCATACACGGCGTCGTAGATCCTGCGCTGGGCCTCGGTGAACTCGCCGCTGACCGGCAGGGTGCGGGTGATGTCGGCAGTGAAGAGCGACTCGACCTCGACGCCGGCGTCGACGAGGACCAGGTCGCCCTCGTGCAGGTCGCCGGTGTTCTTGATCCAGTGCAGCGTGGACGCATGGTCACCGCTCGCGCAGATCGAGTCGTAGCCCACCCCGTTGCCCTGGTGGCGCGCGTGCAGCCCGAACAGCCCCTCGACCCAGCGCTCCCCCCGGCCGTTCGCGGCGGCCTCCTCCAGGCCGGCGATCACCGCCTCGAAGCCCCGGTGCGTGGCGGCGACCGCCTGGCGCAGCTGCTCGATCTCCCACTCGTCCTTGACGAGGCGCAGCGTCGACAGGAACCCCGCGAGCTCCTCGTCGAGTCCGACGGCCCTGCTGCTCTCCTCCTCCGACTGCTCGGCGGCGGCCCTGCGGGCCGTGTCGACCTGCTCCGCGACGTCGCGGTCGGCGTCCCGCACGACCCGGACCGTGACCTGGCCCGCATCCTTGCCGACGGCGTCCGCGAACTCGTCGATGTGCCGCGCGCGCAGGCCCAGCTCGGCTTCCACGTCCTCGACCGTCGGCCGGGGACCGACCCAGAACTCGCCGTAGCGGGAGTCGCCGAAGAACTCGTCCGTCTCGCGCCCCCCCCACGGCCGGAAGTAGAGGACCGCGTCGTGGCCGTCGCCGGTGGGCTCGAGGACGAGCACGGCGTCCGGCTCGCGGTCGCTCCCGAACCCGGTGAGGTGCGCGAAGGCGCTGTGCGGCCGGAAGACGTAGTCGGCGTCGTTGCTGCGCACCTTGAACCCGCCGGCAGGGACGACGAGCCGCTCCCCGGGAAAGCGCTCGCTGACCTTCGCGCGCCGAGCCGCCGCGTAGTCGGCGACTGCGGCCCGCTCCGGCGTCGTGCCCCGTCGCGGCGCCCAGCCGGACGCGACGAACACCCGGAACTCGTCGGTGGTCGGACGCGTCCGGTTCTCACCCTGCTGCTGCTTCTCGCTCACCTTCCCATCGTCCCACGCCCCGGCGCGGGTATGCCGTGACGCCTCGCCCCGGCCACCAGGGAACCAGCGGCCACCCGGGAACCAGCGGCCACCCGCTCACCGGCTGGGGTCGATGACGACGCCGCCGACGACCGTGCCAACATTCGCCCCGGGACCGAGCAGGATCCTCGAGGTCGAGGCGACGAGGTCGTAGGCGATGAGTCCTCGGCTCGGCGCGCCGCCGCCGCCACAGCTGCTGGCGACGGTGAGGTAGGCCGTGTCGCCGACGACCGCC
>JBPCOG010000063.1:0-2788 GCA_051000455.1 Lapillicoccus sp.
ACGTCGAGACAGCCGTGACGCGTCGTCGCGTGCTCGAGGACCCGGTGCCCCGCGTCCGCCGCCGTCACGTCGAGCTGCAGTGCCGTCCCGCGCACCTCGTTGGCGACCCGGGCCAGCAGGTACCCCGCTGCGGGGACGTCCACGCAGACCACGCTGGCCCCGTCGCGCGCGAGGATGCGCGCCACCTCGGCACCGATCCCGCGGGCCGCTCCGGTCACCACGGCGACCTTCCCGCGCAGGGGCCTGACCGGGTCGCCGCCCGAGCCGCCGCTGACGCCGGGGCCGGGCGGCTCCCGGTGGGTCGGCCCGTCCATGGGCGCCTCGCCGACGACGATCCGCTGGCCGCAGACGTAGGCTGACCGCCCGGAAAGGAAGAACGTCACGGCCGCCGACACCGGTCGTCCGGTCTGGCGCGGATTACCATGGGAGAGAACCAGGTTCGCGGTGGCACCGTATCGGAGCTCCTTGCCGACGGAGCGGACGACCCCCTCTAGCGCCCGCTGCGTGGCGGCGTGCCGCGGTTCCCGCAGTGTGCTCGGGTCGGTGCCGACGACGACGACACGCCCGCTCGGCCGGAGCCGCCTCAGCGCTGGAGCGAGCACGGCCCGCAGGCCCTCGAGATCCTCTGGGCGCCGCATGCCGGACACGTCGAGCACGACGCCGCCAAGAGGCCCGGCTCCCGTGGGCTCCGCGGCACCGGCTCCGTCGGGCACCGCTGCTCCGGCGGCCGCGCCCACCTCGACGTGGTGGTCATCCAGGACCGCCCTGACAGCCTGGGCGAACGGGCCGTCACCGACTGCCGCGACGAGCACCGGTGAGTCACACAGCACAAGGGGGTCGTGGCGGCGCAGCCGGGTGGGGCGCGGGAGGCCCAGCCTGCTCGCGACGGCCGCGCCGACGCCGCCGCGCACGAGCTCGGCATACCTGTCGTTGCTCATCGTCACGCCGCCTCGAGGATCGCCACGACACCCTGTCCCCCGGCGGCGCAGATCGAGATGAGGCCACGGCCCGCACCCCGCTCGTGCAGCTGCTTCGCGAGCCCGGCGAGGATGCGGCCACCGGTCGCGGCGAAGGGGTGGCCCGCCGCCAGGGACGAGCCGTTGGTGTTGAGGCGCGTGCGGTCGACCGGACCCAGCGGCTGCGCGAGACCCAGCCGGTCCCTGCAGAAGTCGGCGTCCTCCCACGCTGCCAGCGTGCACAGGACCGTGGACGCGAAGGCCTCGTGGATCTCGACGAGGTCGAAGTCCTGCAGCGTCATGCCGTTGCGGGCGAGCAGTCGTGGCAAGGCGTGCACCGGAGCCATCAGCAGCCCATCCCTGCCGTGCACGTAGTCGACGGCCGTGGTCTCCGCGTCGACGAGCCAGGCGAGCGGCGCGACGCGGTGCTCGGCGGCCCACTGCTCAGCCGCGAGCAGGACGACGGACGCGCCGTCGGTGAGGGGCGTCGAGTTGCCTGCCGTCATCGTCGCGCCGTCGCCCGTGCCGAAGACGGGCGCGAGGGCGCCGAGCTTGTCCACCGAGGTGTCAGGGCGCAGGTTCCCGTCCCTCGACTGCCCGAGGAAGGGGGTGACGAGGTCGTCGAAGAAGCCACGCTCGTATGCCGCGGCGAGACGATGGTGGCTCTGCGCCGCGAGCTCGTCCTGGGCCTGCCTGGTGATGCCCCACTCCTTGGTGGTGAGCGCCATGTGCTCGCCCATCGACATCCCGGTCCGCGGCTCCACGTTGCGCGGCAGGGCCGGGACGAGGTGGCGAGGACGCAGGCCGGTCAGCGCCCTGGCCCGCTGCACGGGGGTCCTGGCGCGGTTCGCGGCGAGCAGGGTGTGACGCAGTCCCTCGCTGACGGCGATCGGCGCGTCGCTCGTGGTGTCGGCGCCCCCGGCGATGCCGCTGTCGACCTGGCCGAGCGCGATCTTGTTGGCGACGAGAACGGCCGCCTCCAGGCCCGTGCCGCAGGCCTGCTGCACGTCGTACGCGGGGGTCGTCGGGTCGAGCAGGGTCCCGAGCACCGACTCGCGGGTGAGGTTGAAGTCGCGGCTGTGCTTCAGCACCGCCCCGGCGGCCACCTCGCCGAGGCGTTCACCGGCCAGGCCGAACCGAGCGATGAGCCCGTCGACAGCGGCGGTGAGCATGTCCTGGTTGCCGGCGCGTGCGTAGGCGCCGTTGGAGCGGGCGAACGGGATCCGGTTCCCGCCGAGGACACCGACCCGGCGGGCGGTTCGGGTGCCGGTGCTCGGGCCTGCAGCCACAATGCTCCTCCTGATCACGGTGCGGCCCGCGGTCCGGCGGGCCGGGTTCGGCCGCCGCCGGTCCGGACCGTCGAGCCCTATCCGCGCTATCCGCTACCGACGGTAGCAGGTACGCATGGTACCTGCTACTTTGGGCAGCGTGCCCGACCCGTCCGACGTCCCCCGGTCCCCCGCGCCGGACGGACGGTCCACCCGCTGGGACGAGCACCGGACCGCCCGGCGCAGGGAGCTCGTGGACGCCACCCTGCGGGCCATCCGCCAGCACGGGGCCGGGGTGGGGATGGACGAGGTCGCCGTCGCGGCGGCGACCTCCAAGACGGTGATCTACCGCCACTTCGAGGACAAGGCGGGTCTCTACCTCGCCGTCGCCGAGCGCGTCGACCAGCGCATCATGAGACACCTGGCCGAGGCCGTGACCGGCGTCGGGCGCGGAGGAGCGCTCCCCGCCGGGTCCGCGCCACGGGACCAGGCCCGCCGTGCCAGAGCCGTCATCACTTCGGCGGTCGACGCCTACCTCGCCCTCGTCGAGGCCGACCCGGAGGT
>JBPCOG010000194.1:0-12134 GCA_051000455.1 Lapillicoccus sp.
GGTCTACGGAGTCACGCGCGAGCGGATCCGCCAGATCGAGTCCAAGACGATGAGTAAGTTGCGGCACCCCTCCCGCTCGCAGGTGCTGCGCGACTACCTAGACTGAGGTTCAGGGGCTCGCGCTTTCGGGGAACCAACGGGCTGCGAGGCGCCGGGCTGCTGGGCGGTTCCTGACCAGACTGCGATCCCAGACAAGCCAGCGGTTGTTCTGCGTTGCCGCACACATGGGTCCGCCGGTGCTGCGAAAGGGTCGAGTTGGTCCCGGTGCGAGCCTGTTGGTATGCCGGCAGCGTCGCTGCGCGGCGGCGCCCGCCATCCCCGCCGAACGTTCACTCCGCTCCGCGTGTCTCGGCGCATCACTGCCTGGCGGTCGCCATCCCCGCCGACCGATCGCTTCGGTCCGCGTGTCTCGGCGCACCCTTTGTCCAACAGTCCACGCAGCCCGACCATCCGACCCGGCGGGACTCACCAATGCTGGTCCACAACTCGACGTACTCGCCCTTGACGTCGGTGCGACCGCAACCATCGCATGCGGTGCGTGGCCACTCACGACTCACGCCAGCCGATTCCCTCATCAGTCCTCCTGGTCATCTGCTCTGCTGCCACGACGTCCCAACCCATACCTGGGGGGCAGTGCGCCTGACGACGAAAACTGCGTCGCCCCTCATCCTCGCAGCGGCGGCGACGGGGAGTGGCCAGATATACCAAGGCTTTACGCGGGGCGTACCAGACTGGGGCGCGGCTTCCCCCGTGTCCTGACCTGGGGCAGACGAGGCGCAGCGTCGCGGACGTATCCAAGCTCCCGCCCCTGGCTGCGGGCACCGGTGGACACCGGCGGGCACGTGCTGGCGAGTCTGGCCGGTGAGTCTGGCTGGCGAGTCTGGCCGGCGAGTCTGACTGACACCGGCGGCGACGCAACCGGGGCGCCGGCCAAACCGTTCAGCTGCCGGAACGGCCGCGGGGTGGCCGGCTCCGCGCGGCGCGGCGTGGCCGTCGCCCGAGGACCGCGCGGACCCACCGCTCGGGCGCGGTCGTGGTCCGGCGCACGAGCCCTCGCCACCACCGCACCGCATCACCGGGAGCGAAGAACGCCCTGACGCGCAGCCGACGGGACCGGCTCCCGGCAGCCGCCCGGGTGATCTGGTGCACCTGCTTGACGAGGTCGACCGGTTCGGTGCCGGGGCGGGCGTAACGGGTCCGCTCCAGGGTGGCCACCACCCGGCGCATGGCCAGGTCCGCGTCGTCGTCGAGGAACGCCGCGCGGGTGTAGTGCCGCCCCCACTGCCTCGGCGTGCCGCCCGGTGGCGGCGGTAGGCCGAGGTCGGTGAGCCGGGAGGTGAGGTCGTGCCACTGGGCCTCGGCGAGGGCGGCGTCGTCGTGTGCCCGCCGTCGGCGCCGGCGCTGCAGCAGCACGGCCGTCAGGGGCAGGACCAAGGTACCCAGCAAGCCGAGGGCCGTGCCCAGCAGCACGAGGTTCGGACCCTGGCTGAACCAGCCGACGAGCAGGTCCCGGACGGATCGCTGCGGGAGCTCGCTCGGGTCGGTGACGCCCGGATCGTTGTCCACTCCCGGTCGCGGCCCAACGCTGGGGGCGCCGACAGGCTGACCGTTCTCGTCGACCTCGCGACCACCGGTGGTCCCCACGGGGGCGTTGCTCGGCGCGACCGTGTATGCCGGTGGCGCGCCCGTGCGCACCGACGGCGTCGGTTCGAAGCGAAGCCAACCGGCGCCCGGGAAGTAGAGCTCGGGCCAGGAGTGGGCGTCGGCGGCGCGGACGGTCCACGTGCCCTGGTCGGCGGTGCCGGGCAGGAAACCGATCGCCATCCGGGCGGGGATCCCCTTGGCGCGCGCCATCATCACCATCGCCGTCGCGAACTGGACGCAGTAGCCCTGCTTGGTCGTGAGGAAGCTGGACAGGGGGTCGAGGCGGACGGGGTTCCCGGCGGCGTCCTTCGCCTCCGGAAGGGTGAGGGTGTAGGTGAAGCCCCCGGTGCTGCGCAGCCAGTCCTGGATCGCCACCGCCGCGTCGTACGGGGTCGTGGCCTTCTCCGTCACCGTGTTGGCGAGCTGCCGCACGAGTCCGGCCGACGCCGTGTCGAGCGTCATCGAGCTGGCCATCAGCGGGTCAGCGGCCGCCTTGGCGAGAGTGGGCGCACCCTCGATGCCCTGACGCAGGCTCGCGGCAGTGACTCCCACGTCCATGTAGCTGACCTTGTAGGCGCTCGCCCGGGCGCGGACGTAGACGTCGTTCGTCGTCGGGTCGACGCCCCACGGCACGTTCCCGAAGTCGGCAGCGGTGACCGGGTACGGAGCCGCGACGTGGGGGAGCTCGAGCTGGTTGTTCTCGACGGTCAGCTGACGGACCGTGCGGGTGACGCTCGGGGAGACCCCGGCCGGGGTGGTCTCGGGGGCGGCCTGGTTGGCGCGTCCCGGGCGGGCCCGCCACTCCCCGCTGACGTAGTCAGCAGCCACGACCACCCGCAGTGGCGGGGGGGCGTCCGGCGTGGAGGGCCGGAAGGTCAGGACCGGGTTCAAACTGCCGTCCTTGAGGCTGCGGCTGAGGTCCAGGGTGGAGTTGAAACCGACCCGGTCACTGCGGCCGGTGGCCGTGTCGCTCGTGCCGAGCCCGTCGAGGATGAACCGGGTCGGCAGGTGTGGGAGCACGGCCGGAAGGGCGACTGCCGCCACCAGGGCGATGGCGCCGAACTGCCGGGCGGTGGTCCCGAAGCTGCCGAGGGCGTCACTCTCGGCCTCCACGGTCGCTGTCGGGGTACGTGGGCTGGCGACCGTGGTCGACCACCGTTGCATCGACCAGCGGCTCTGCCGGGCCACCATCGCCATCCAGGCGAGCGCCGGCACGAGGAAGTAGCCGGGCGCCAGCGCGGAACCACTGTTCGCGGCCGCCGCCAGGAACGCGGTCAGCAACGGCAGGCCGGCGGCCGCGGGTGCGCTGCGAGTCACCGCGGCGTAGTCGACGACGAGGGCCACCAGGCACACGCCGACGACGACGCAGAACTGGACCCCGGGGGTCATCGGCACCGGAGCGGCATACCGCTGCACGACGGCACCGCAGTCCCGCACGAGGTCAGCGAGCGCGGAGAGGGTGTCCCACGTCGGCAGGCCGTACGAGAGCGTGTCATGGGCAAAGACCGCCACGATCGTCCAGGCGAGCAGGACGGCCTGTCCGAGCACGACGAGCGAGCCCCGGCTGGTGAGCCGCCGCAGGAGGACCCCGAGCACCGCGATGAGCAGGAAGAGCCAGAGGGCGACTCCCAGCCACTCCTGCGACACGAACAGCGTCGTCAGTCCCAGGACGGAGACGAAGCTCGCCGCCGCCGCCACGAAGGAGTCACTGGGGCGGGACCTCATCCGGCGAGCACCCCCCGGCTGGTGAGCGCGGACCAGGCGCGGTCGACGCTGCTGCCGGCCGCGACGGTGCCGGCGGACCACCCCGCCAGCCGGAAGACCTCGGCGAGCGATTCCGCGTCGCGGGGGCCGGAGCGTCGGCGTCCGTCGGCGAAGGTGGCGGTGTCGAGCACCATGGCCAGCGCGGTGCCACCGGGCTGACGCAGTGACGCAACCTGGCGCAGCATCTCCTCGTCGCGGTCGGCCACCACGGCGACGACCAGGCCACCGGAGGCGGTGAGCGGGTGCGCTGCCCGGACCAGGTCCTCGAGCTCGGGGGCCGGGCCGGGGGCTGCCTCGGCGAGGACGTCGAGAGCCGCCTCGAGCTCGGTGGTGTGGGCGGCCTGCCCGTCGTGGACGGTCTCCGAGCTGATGACGTGCACGGCATACCCGAGCCCGCCGAGGTGCGCGACCATCGAGGCCACCGCCCTGACGGCCCACTCGAAGGAGCTCGAGGTGCCGCTGCCGCGGTGCGCGTCGGCCCGGGGGTCGAGCAGGATCATCGCCCGGCGCCGGGCCGGACGGTCCTCCTGGCGCACCATGAGCTCGCCGGCCCGGGCCGTTGCCGGCCAGTGGATCCGGCGCAGGTCGTCACCGTCGCGGTACTCCCGGATCGACTGGTCGTCCTCGCCGTGCAGCGCCACCATGTGCGGGGTCTCGCCCTCGGCACCGACCCCGCTGCCCGGCGGGCGCCCGCCGGTCAACGCCTCCATCCGGGGCAGCACGACGATGTCGCTGGTGTCACCCACCTGGGCGAAGCGGGTGGTCAGCCCGAAGGGGTCGTGCAGCTGCACCGCGAGCGGTCCGAGCCGGTGCCGTCCCCGCACGTGTGAGCGGACGTCGTACTCGACCTGGCGCTGCTCGCCCGGGGCCATCCGGCCGAGGAGGAACCGGGGTCGGTCGCCGAGGACGTACTCGAGCCGCTCCTCGGCGAGCAGCAGGGGAGTGCGCCGGTCCCCGGTGTTCTCCAGCAGCACGCTCACCGTGGCGGGCTGGCCGACCTCGACCCGCCGGGGGATCAGCTCCCGCTCGACGAACAGCGAGGCACGCTGCCTCCGGGCGGCGACCGCCGTGATGAGCGGCAGGCAGAGCAGCAGGATCCCGACCCGGCTGAGGTCGGCGAACCCCAGCCCGAACCCGGTCAGCGCCAGCATGGCCCCAGCAGCGATGAAGGCCCGCCCGCGGCTCGTGAGGACGTCCCTGAGCCGGCTCATCCGTCGCTCCGGCCAGACGTCACGGGTATGCCGTTCACCTCGCGGCTCATCTGGCGACCGCGGCGACCGGCACCCGGCGCAACACCTCGTGGAGGATGTCCTGGGCAGTGCGGCGGGCGAGCTGCGCCTCGCCGCTGAGGATGAGGCGATGGGAGAGCACGGGCAGCACGAGGTGCTGGACGTCGTCGGGCAGCACATGGTCGCGACCGTCGAGGGCCGCGGCGGCGCGGGCAGCCCGCAGCAGGTGCAGGGTGGCCCGCGGCGAGGCACCGAGGCGCAGGGCTGGGGTGTTGCGGGTGGCCGTCGTGATGTCGACGACGTACCGGCGGATCGCCGGGCTCGTGTAGATCTCCCGGACGATGTCGATCAGCCGCGCGACGGTCTCGGCGTCGGTCGTCGGGTGGAGGGAGGTGAGGGGGGATGCGCCGCCGTGGGTGTCGAGCATCGCCACCTCCGCCGCCGCGGAGGGGTAGCCCATCGAGATGCGGGCCATGAAGCGGTCCCGCTGCGCCTCGGGCAGCGGGTAGGTCCCCTCCATCTCGATCGGGTTCTGGGTCGCCATGACGATGAACGGGCGGTGCAGCCCGTAGGTCTGCGCGTCGACAGTGACCTGACCCTCCTCCATGCACTCGAGCAGCGCGGACTGGGTCTTCGGCGAGGCGCGGTTGATCTCGTCCCCGACCACGACGTTGGCGAAGATCGCCCCGGGCCGGAACTCGAAGTCGCGGACGTCCTGGTTGAAGACGCTGACGCCGGTGATGTCGCTCGGCAGCAGGTCGGGGGTGAACTGGATGCGCCGGACGGTGCAGTCGATCGAGCGCGCCAGGGCCTTGGCGAGCATCGTCTTGCCGACGCCGGGCACGTCCTCCACCAGCAGGTGACCCTCCGCCAGCAGGACGGTCACGGCGGTCCGGATGACGTCGGGCTTGCCCTCGATCACCGCTGCCATGGCCCCCTCGATGCCCTGGGCGACGTCGTGGACCTCGGCGAGCCCCTCCGGGGTGGTCAGTGGGCCGCCGTCACTGGCGCGGTCGGTCATGTTGGTCACACTGTCCTCCGGGGTCGGCACCGATGTCTGCTGATCTTCCCCCACAACGCCCCACCGGGCCATAGCCTCCCCACCCCGGCCGCGCAAAACGGATGCCTGCGGGGTCCGGTCAGTGGGTCCGGGGCGTCCGCGGGTCCGGTCGGTGGGGTCCGGCGTGGCGCGCTGGTGGCGCTGGGAGCCCGCTGACCGGCATACCCGGTGGCGGTCCTCCACTCCCCGCCAGTGGACCTGACCAGCGCAAACGGGCCCGACTCGGCGCCAACGTGCTGCTGAGATCGTTGATCGTGGGGGAAAGTGGAGTATGGTGGGGCATCACGGAGTGCAGTGGTCGTCGCTGGCACCGGGTCGAGCAAAGGGGAGGGTCGCGCCATGTTCCTCGGCACCCACACCCCGCGACTGGACGAGAAGGGCCGGCTCTTCCTCCCGGCGCGGTTCCGCGACCGCCTCGCGGCCGGGCTCGTCGTCACGAAAGGCCAAGAGCGCTGCCTGTACGTCTTCCCGACGGACGAGTTCGAGCGACTGGCGGCGGACATGCGTGCCGCGCCGACCACGTCCAAGGGGGTTCGGGACTTCGTGCGCGTCTTCCTCTCCGGCGCGTCCGACGAGATCCCCGACCGGCAGGGGCGGGTAACCATCCCCGCCCCGCTGCGCGAGTACGCCGGCCTGACCCGCGAGTGCACCGTCATCGGCACGGGCGGCCGGGTCGAGGTGTGGGACACCACCGCCTGGAACACGTACCTCGCCGCGAGCGAGCAGGCCTTCGCCGACCAGTCCGAGGAGGTCATGCCCGGGCTCTTCTGAACGACGACAGGCAGGAACGACAGGCTGGTGCGGGTCCGCCGGCACCATTGCGCCGGCCCTGCTCTCCGGCCTCCAGCCGCTTCGCGCCCCGGGACGACTTCCCCCGCCCCGGGACGCAGTGGGAACACCAACCCACCGAAGCGGATGGGGACCTGAGGGCAGGGGCGCAGCAGAGGCACCACGACGGACGCACCACGACAGACACGGACCGGGAACGCAGGGCCACATCGGCAGGGAGAGCGCACAGCATGGGCACACGTGGGACCGCCGAGCGGCACGTTCCCGTGATGCGCGACCGGGTCCTCGCCCTCCTCGCGCCGGCACTGAAGGGACCGGGGGCCGTCTACGTCGACGCGACCCTGGGCATGGGCGGGCACGCGGAGGCCGTGCTCGAATCGTTCCGGCAGGTGCGCCTCATCGGGATCGACCGCGACCAGGAAGCACTCGACCTCGCCGGCGAGCGGCTGACCCGGTTCGCGGACCGGATGACCCTCGTCCACGCCGTCTACGACGAGTTCACCGAGGTGATCCGGGCGCTGGGCCTCGAGACCGTCGACGCGGTCCTGTTCGACCTCGGTGTCTCGTCCCTCCAGCTCGACGAGGGGGCCCGTGGCTTCGCGTACAGCAGCAATGCCCCCTTGGACATGCGGATGGACCAGACCAGCGGCCGCACCGCTGCCGAGGTCCTCAACACGTACGAGCCGGGCGAGCTCGAACGGGTCCTCCGGGACTACGGCGAGGAGCGCTACGCGCGCCGGATCGTCAGCGCAGTCGTCAGGGAACGGGCCCGGGAGCCGTTCACGAGCTCCGGCCGGCTCGTCGAGCTGCTGAGAACCGTCGTGCCCACCGCGTCACAGCAGAGCGGGGGCCACCCCGCCAAGCGCACCTTCCAGGCGTTGCGCATCGAGGTCAACGGGGAGCTCGCGGCGTGGCGCCGGGCACTCCCGCAGGCGATCAGCTGCCTGCGGGTCGGCGGCCGCGTCGCCGTGCTCAGCTACCACTCCCTCGAGGACCGCACCGCCAAGCAGGTGCTGGTCGCGGGGGCCGCCTCCAGCACGCCCCTGGGGCTGCCGGTGGAGCTTCCCGAGCACGCGGCATACCTCTCGCTCCTCACGCGGGGGGCGGAGCGGCCCCCGGACACCGAGACCGCTTCCAACCCGCGGGCTGCCTCGGCCCGGCTCCGGGCCGCCGAACGCACCCGCAGCACGAAGGAGCGGACCCCGTGAGCCATGGGACAGCACACGCGCGCGTCGCACCCCGACAGGGCACGCGACGGGCGTCGCTCGCGCCGCTCCGGGTGGTACCGACGGCCATCCAGCAGGGCGGCAACGGCCTCTTCGCGGTGCTCTGCATGGTCCTGCTGGGCAGCGGACTGGTCGCGCTGCTCATGCTCAACACCGCCCTCGCCCAGGGCTCCTTCCGGCTGCACGACCTGCAGGCGCAGACGGGCAGGCTGGCCGACACCGAGGCCTCCCTCACCCAGGCGATCGACCGCCAGCGGGCCCCGGGCGCCCTCGCTGCCCGGGCGAGCGCCCTGGGCATGGTGCCTGCCACCAGCATGGCCTTCATCCGGCTCCGGGACGGGGCCATCATCGGCGTGGCGGCCCCGGCCAAGGCGGACCAGGCCCTTAACGTCGTCACCACCCCGGTCGGACCCCGCCCGGCGCCGTCGTCACCAGCCCCGCCCGCAGCGCCCACCCCCGCAGCCACCGCCCCCGCACCCACCACGCCCGCAGCCACGACGCCCAAACCCACCACGGCCGCCGCTCCACCCGCGGGGCGTCCCCAGACACCGGGCACCGCCACACCATCAGCACCACCAGTACCTTCAGCAACAGCGGCAACAAGAGCACCAGCCGCAACCACAGCGCCCGTTCCCACCGCACCCGCACCGCCCGCTTCGACGCAAGCGGCGCCTGCGCCGTCCAGCCGCCCGACGACCCCAGCCACGCCGACACCCAGCCCGACGAGGTGAACCGTCCTGTGAAGCCATCGCGGCGGACCGGTCCGAGGACCGGGACCCCGGCCACTCCCGCGCCGGCCCGGCGCTCCGCGCACGGGGCCGGACGGGACGGCGAACCCAGGCAGGGACGCCGGGACCGAGAAGCCAGGGCCGCCGAGCCCCGGCCGCCCCAGCCCCGGGCCGCCCATCAGGGGACCACAGCGTCCCGACCGCCCAGCCCCCGGTCCGCGCGGCCGGGGACCGCGCCGGAAGGGGCTGCCCGGATCCGCCGGGCAGCCTGGATCCCGCGTCCGGGCCGGCCGCGCCGGCCTCGCCGCGCGCCGCGGCAGCTCGCTGTCGCCAGCCCCCAGCGCCGGGTGCGAGCCATCCTCGTCGCAGCGGTCTTCGTCTTCAGCCTCTTCGGTGCGCAGCTGCTGCGCGTCCAGGCGTTCGACGCGGCGACGGTGCAGCAGGCTGCGCTGACCAAGCGGCTGCAGACGCGCACGACGCCGGCCCTGCGCGGCTCGATCCTCGACTCCCGGGGGGTCGTGCTCGCCTCCAGCAGCGAGCGACGCACCGTGACGGTGGACCAGACGGCGGTACCGGAGTACACGAAGACGGTCGACCGGAAGCGGGTCAAGGTGGGCGTCACCGCCGCCGCCCAGGACCTCGCGCCCCTCCTCGGGACGACGCCCGAGGCGCTCGCTCCGCAGCTGATGGGCACGAACCGCTACCGCATCGTCGCCAAAAACGTCACCCCGCTGACCTGGCGGGCGATCCAGGACCTCGGCGTCCCCGGCGTGCTCAGCGAGCGCACCACCGAACGCGTCTACCCGGCGAACATCTCGGCGGCATCGGTGGTCGGCTTCGTCCAGGCGGACGGCACGCCCGGCAGCGGACTCGAGGTCATGATGGACAAGCCTCTCTCCGGGACGCCGGGCAAGGAGGTCTACCAGCAGGCCGGGGACGGCCGGATGATCCCGGGGGCCCAGCAGCAGGACGTGCCCCCCGTCAACGGACACGGCGTCACCACGACCCTCGACGCCGACCTGCAGTGGTTCGCACAGAACGCCATCGCCAACAAGGTGATCGAGGCGGGGGCCCTCTCGGGCTACGTCGTCGTCATGGAGGTCAGCACCGGCAAGCTGCGGGCCGTGGCCTCGTATCCGACCTTCGACCCGGCAAACGTCGGGCAGGCGGCCAAGGGGGACCTCGAGAACCATGCCTTCCAGGACGTCTACGAGCCCGGGTCGACGGGCAAGGTCATGAGCATGTCGGCGGCCATCGAGGAGGGCGTGGTGCAGCCCGGCACAGGTCTGATCGTCCCGAACCGCCTCAAGCGCTCCGACCAGAGCTTCAAGGACGACGTCGAGCACGGCACGCTCAACCTGACCGTCGCCGGCGCGCTGGCGCAGTCGAGCAACATCGGCACCATGCTGGCGACCGAACGGGTGCCCCCGCCCACGATGGAGGGCTACTTCCGCAAGTTCGGGATCGGCCAGAGCACCGGCGTCGGCTACCCGGGCGAGTCCGACGGCCTGCTCGCCAAGGCAGCCGACTGGAGCGGTTCCCAGCGCTACACCCTCCTGTTCGGACAGGGATACTCCCTCAACGCGATCCAGTCGGCCGGGGTCTACCAGACGATCGCCAACAAGGGGCTGCGTGTCCCGCCGAGCCTCGTCGAGGGCACCACCGCCCCCGACGGGACGTTCACCCCGGCCACCTCCCCGCAGGGCGTGCGGGTCGTCACCGAGGCGACCGCCACCAAGGTCAGCAGCATGCTCGAGGAGGTCGTCGGTCCGGGCGGGACGGCGCCCAAGGCCGCCATCCCCGGCTACCGGGTCGCGGGCAAGACCGGCACGGCCGACCGCTACGACGCGGCCGTCGGCGGCTACAGCGGGTTCACGGCCTCGTTCATCGGCTACGCGCCGGCCGACGACCCGAAGTTCGTCGTCGCCGTGACCCTGCAACGCCCCGTCAACGGTCACTTCGGCGGCCAGCTCGGAGCGCCGGTCTTCAAGGACGTGATGACCTATGCACTGCAGGGCTACAAGGTCCCGCCGACCGGGACGAGCTCCCCGGTCCTGCCGCTGAAGTCCGACGTCCCGCTCAACCCGAACGACCCGGCAGTCATCAGCGACAAGAAGCCGGGCGGGTAGCCTCCCTGCTGTGCAGCCCCTGCGCCCTGCCGTGCCCACCCACACCCCGCTCGAGGCCGTTGCCGAGCGGGCGGGTGCCCGGTTCCCCGACGGGGCAGCAGGAACCGAGGTCAGCGGGGTCAGCCTGGACTCGCGAGCCGTCCTTCCCGGCGACCTGTATGCCGGCCTCCCGGGCTTCAACGCCCATGGTGCCGCTTTCGCCCGCGGCGCGGTCGGTTCGGGTGCGGTCGCAGTGCTCACCGACCCGGCGGGCACGGACCTCCTCGGTTGCGGCACGCCCGGGGTGGACGGGCTCCCGGTGCCCGTCCTCGTCGTCGACCGGCCCCGCGCCGTGCTCGGCACCGTCGCCGCGCTGGTCTACGGCGAACCCGGTCGCGACCTGCAGATGTTCGGGATCACTGGCACCAACGGCAAGACGACCACCGCGTACCTCCTCGAGGCCGCGCTGCGCGGGCTCGGCGTCCAGACCGGGCTCATCGGGACGGTCGAGACGCGGATCGGCCCGGAGCGGGTCAAGTCCGTCCGGACCACCCCGGAGGCGACCGACCTGCACGCCATCCTCGCCGTGATGCGTGAGCGCGGGGCCCGGTCGGTCGTCATGGAGGTCTCCAGCCATGCCCTGGACCAGCACCGGGTCGACGGCGCCGTCTACGACGTGGCCCTGTTCACCAACCTCTCGCACGACCACCTGGACTACCACCACAGCATGAGCGACTACTACGCCGCCAAGGCCCTGCTGTTCACTCCCGGGCACGCGCGCCGTGGTGTCGTCTGCATTGACGACGAGTGGGGCCAGCGGCTGGCCCGGGAGGCCGGCATACCGGTCGTCACGCTCTCGTCCGGACCCCGGCCCGGGTCCGCGGGCGCTGGCTGGTCCGTCCGGGAGCAGAGCTGGCCGACGTTCGTGGTGGACGGGCCGGGGTGCCGGCTGGTCCTCCGGTGCCATCTGGCAGGGACCTTCAACCTGGTCAACACGGCGATGGCGGCGGTGGCCCTCGTCGAGGCGGGCTACGCACCGGGGCACGTCGCCGCGGCCATGGGCGAAGAACCGTCGGTGCCGGGTCGGATGGAACGGGTGTCCCGGGACGGGGCGGGGGCGGGCACCCGGGACCCGCGCTGTCTCGTCGACTTCGCCCACACACCCACGGCCGTCGCGGCCGCCCTGGAGGCGCTGCGGTCGAGCACCTCCGGGCGGCTCGTCGTCGTGCTGGGCGCAGGGGGGGATCGGGACCGCGGCAAGCGGGCAGCGATGGGGGCCTCGGCAGCGCGGCACGCGGACGTCGTCATCGTCACGGACGACAACCCCCGCTCCGAGGACCCGGCGGCGATCCGGGAGGCGGTCCTCGCCGGCGCGCGCGCCGAGGCGGCCCGCCTCGGGAGGGACGCTCCGGCACTGCGGGCGCGGGGCGGGCGGGCCGCGGCGACCGCCGAAGCAGTGCGGGTGGCAGCCGGACCCGACGACACCGCCGTCGTCCTCGGAAAGGGGCACGAGCCGGGCCAGGAGGTCAGCGGCGTCATCCACCCGTTCGACGACCGGGACGCGGTGCGGGCAGCGCTGGGCGGCA
>JBPCOG010000001.1:0-4950 GCA_051000455.1 Lapillicoccus sp.
CGGGTACCCGGGCGTCCGACCCCACCCGGGCCGGGACGCGTGCCGGGGCGCCCAACCGCAGCGCGGTCGGGCATCATGCCCGGGTTCGGGCCCGGGCGCGCACCCGGACCACCGAGGCCGGGGCGCGCGCCGCCGGGGCCGGGAGCCCCCGGGCGCGACTGTGGCCGCGGCATACCCTGGTTGGGGGCGAAGGGGTTGTTGCCCGGACGTGGACCGGCCTCGCGGTCCTCACGGGCCTCCCGGGCCGCGGCAGCGCCGGGGGCGCGGCCCATGCCCTGGCTCGGCGCGAAGGGGTTGTTGCCCGGCCGAGGCTGGCCGGGACGCGGGGCAGGGCGCGGCGACCGCGGGACGCCCGGACCGACGGGCCCGGCGTCTCGCTCCGCCAGCCGCTCCTCCGGACGTGCCGGGCGAGGACCCGGGGTCCCGCCCGTCGACGGGCGCGTGGTGGTGGCGGCAGTGTCCGCGCGCGCACCCGTCCCCGCGGCGGCCGCAGGCGCGGGGACCTCGTGGGCCGGCTCGGCGACGGGAGCCTGCGGGGACGGCGCCGGGGCACGGACCAGCGCGGGCGCGGGGGGTGCGGCAACCGGGGCCGCATCGACGGGTGGCACATCGACGGGTGGCGCAGCCGCAGCGGCCTGCCTGGTGCCGGCGCCCGGGGTGGGGGATGACGCGCGCTGGACGGCGACCCGCTTGAGGCTGCCGGTCCTCAGCTCGTCGGGGAACGTCTCCTTGATCTTGCGCACAACCGGGGGCTCGATGGTCGACGAGGCCGACCGGACGAACTCGCCCTGTTCCTTCAGGTGGTTCAGCAGCGTCTTGCTCTCGACCCCGAGCTCCTTGGCGAGCTCGTAGACCCGGACCTTGGCCACGTTTCTCCTTCTCCTGGTCCGGGCACGGGAGGGCGCGGACCGTTGCTACAGCTGGGGGATGCTCATTGCTGAGTTCTCATCGGGGGCTCATCGGGTGCTCATCAGCGTCTTACCCGCCTTCGGTTCGGTCGTGTCCAACGGTTGACGACTGCGCGTGGCCCTCGAGGTACGCCCGGACCGGGGCGTCGTCGGCGCCGGCCTGCAGTCGCAGGGCCCGGCCGAACGCCTTGCGGCGGACAGCGTGCTCGAAGCATGCGGTGCTCGGGTGCAGCCATGCACCACGCCCGGGCAACCGGCGTCCCGGATCCGGCTGGAGCACGACCGCGCCGCGCCCATCCGTCACCGCGACCACTCGCAGTAAGTCCGACCGGCTATCCGTGCGACGGCACCCCACGCACGTCCTGGTCGGGCCAGCTGACGTGTCGACGGAGCCCCGGGCCCGGAGTCCAGTCCGGTCGGTCACGACGAGTCTACCTCGAAGCGCCGGGCCCGTCGACGGGCGCACCAGGACCCGGCGCCGGGATGTCCGGGCGGATGTCGATGCGCCAGCCGGTGAGCTTGGCCGCCAGGCGGGCGTTCTGGCCCTCCTTGCCGATGGCGAGGGAGAGCTGGTAGTCCGGCACGATGACCCGGGCCGAGCGCAGCTGCGCGTCGACGATCTCGACCGACTGCACCCGGGCGGGTGAGAGGGCGGAGGCGACGAAGGTCGCCGGGTCCTCGGAGTAGTCGACGATGTCGATCTTCTCCCCGTGCAGCTCGGCCATCACCGCTCGGACCCGGGCGCCCATCGGACCGATGCAGGCGCCCTTCGCATTGACGCCCGGGACCCTGGAGTGGACCGCGACCTTCGTGCGGTGGCCGGCCTCGCGTGCCAGCGCAGCGATCTCGACCGTCCCGTCGGCGATCTCGGGGACCTCGAGGCGAAAGAGAGTGCGCACGAGGTTGGGGTGGGTGCGCGAGAGCCCGATCTGCGGGCCCCTCGACCCGCGCTTGACGCTGACGACGAAGCACCGCAGCCGGTCCCCGTGGCGGTACTGCTCGCCGGGGACCTGCTCGGCCTGCGGCAGGAGCCCCTCTACGGTTCCGAAGTCGACGAGCACGTTGCGCGGGTCCGAGCCCTGCTGGATCACTCCGGAGACCAGGTCCCCCTCACGGCCCTTGAAGTCTCCCATCACCTGCTCGTCCTCGAGGTCGCGCAGCCGCTGGACGATGACCTGCCGCGCCGTGGCGGCGGCGATCCGGCCGAACCCGGCAGGGGTGTCGTCGAACTCGGGGTCCGGCTCACCGCGTTCCGGGCGCTCCCCCTCCACCCCGGCCGGCAGCTCGCCCTCCTCGCGCGCGAGGACGACGACGTGCCCCGTCTTGCGGTCGAGCTGCACCCGAGCGACCTTCTGCGCGCCCTCGGAGCGGTGGTAGGCGACGAGCAGCGCCTGCTCGATGGCGCCGACGAGCGCATCGAAGCTGATCCCCCGCTCCCGCTCCAGCGCACGTAGGGCGCTGAGGTCGATGTCCATCAGGTCGCCTCCTCGCCGTCGTCCAGCGGCTGGCCGGACGCGCCGTCGGGGCGGGTGAACTCCACCTGGACCACGGCCGAGCTGATGTCCGCGATCGTCAGGGTGAGCCGCCGGGCCGGGGTGCCCGGGGGCTGCACCGGTCTCCCCTGCGCCATTCTGCCCTGCGGCGCGGTCTCGATCTCCACCGAGTCCCCGGACACCGACAGGATGCGTCCGGTGCAGCCGTCCCCACCGTCGGTCACCACCGTGACGAGCCGCCCCACGTTGCGGCGGAACTGGTGCCGGCCGTGCAGCGGGCGGTCCACGCCGGGCGAGGTCACCTCGAGGACGTAGGGCTGCTCCCCCATCAGGGCGGAGGAGTCGAGGACGTCACTGACGACCCTGGTCGCCTCGGCGACCTCGTCGAGGCTAAGCGGCGGCACGGGGCTGGTCGTGTCGCTCGCAGCCAGCCCGGACAGGTCCCGGTCGACGACGACCCGGACCACCCGGCGCCTGCCTGCCGGGGTGACGGTGAGGTCCTGGACCGTCAGGCCCAGTCTGGCCAGTGGTCCGTCGATCGCGGGGCGGAGCCGCTCAGTCGCCATCCGCCGCTCGCCTCCTCGCTCTTCTCGAATGTGTCGTGCCCGACCCGGCCGGAGCGGCTCGTGGCAGCGTGCAGCGCGTCGTCGGTCCAGTGTATCCGCGGTCCCTGCCGACGGCCCCCAGCCGTCCCGATGTCGCGTGCCATCATCGACGGCATGCCACCTGCCGTGACGACGCGACCGGGTATGCCGGGCCGCAGCGGCCAGGTGACACGGCGGACGGTGCTGCGAAGGGTGGGGTCGCTCGGTGTCGGCGCCCTCGCGGGGCTGCTGCTCGGGGGGTGCCGGGTCCGGCTGCAGGACGACGCGCCCGACCTCCCGCTGCTGCAGCACAAGTCCATCCCCGACGAGGCCCTGCTCATCGCCGGGTTCCGCGAGGCGGCCCGGCTGCAACAGCTGGCGGGACGGGTCCCGGGTGCGCCGGCCCTCCCGGCGGAGCTGGCCGGCATCCACGGGGCGCAGGCGACCGTGCTGCGTGCCCTGCTCACGGCCGGGGGCGTGCCGGACCACCTCGTCACCGGCACGGGCGCCACGAGCGCGCCGCCGACCCCGGCGGCCTCGCCCCCCGCAGCGTCCACCCAGGCCCCCGGACCGGCCGTGTCGGCGCCGGGACCGGCCACCCAGGCAGACCTCGCGGGAGCAGAACAGGCGGCGGTCTCCCCGGCGGCGCTCGCCCAGCTCGCCGGTGCAACGCCGGCCAACCGCGTCCTGCTGACAGCAGCGGCTGCGCAGCGGGGGGCCGCCGCCGCCCTGCTCGGCGCAGTGCCGGCCTGGCCGCCGGGCGCCGCCCTGCCGCCCCCGGAGGCGGCCGCCCTGCTCGATGCCACCCGGTCCGTCGTCTACGCCTTCGAGGTGGTCGCCGCGCAGCTGGTCGCGGACGAGCGGGCCCCGGCCATCCAGACCCTGGCGGCCCTGCGCGCGCGGCAGCGGGAGCTGGTGGCGGCGGCCGGGACGGCGATGACCCCGGAGCCGCTCGGCTACGTGCTGCCGTTCCCCGTCACCAGCCCGGCGGCGGCACGCCGCCTCGCCACGGCCGTCCTCGCCCAGCTGGTGGCGCGGGGGCTCGACCCGGTGAGCCGGCTCGCCGCAGGCTCCTCCGCCGTCGTGCAGGTCGTGCGGTGGCAGGCCGACGCGCAGGTCATGCTGCGCCAGTGGGGCGGCCCCCTGCACCCCTTCCCCGGCATGGCCTACCCGTGACGGACCACGTCCCGCCGGGGTTCGCGAAGCGGATCTCGACCCTCCCGCCGGACGATGTGGTCCCGGACGCGCCATGGACGGTCAGCGGCAGCGTTTGGCTGCGCACGCTGCCGCAGCTCCTCGACCGGCTGATCCTCGAGTGGGACCTGCGCGTGGACGGCCCGTCGACGTCCGGGACGTGTGCCGTGGTGGTCCCGGTGCAGTCCGGGTCCGGGCCGGCAGTGCTGAAGGTCGGGTGGCCGCACCACGAGGCGGCCGCGGAGCACCTGGCGCTGCGGCACTGGGACGGCAACGGGGCGGTCCGGCTGCTGCGCGCCGACCCGCGGCACTTCGCCCTCCTGCTCGAGCGCGCCGACCCGTCCACCGACCTCGGGGCGGTCCCGGTGCAGGACGCCTGCGCCGTGATCGGGGACCTGCTCACCCAGCTGCGCGCGCCGGCCGTCGCCCGGACACCGAGGCTTTCGGAGTACGCCCGCCGCCAGGTCGAGCGGCTGGCCGCGGCCCCGGAGACCCTCCCGCGCCGCTTCGTCGACCAGGCGCGACACCTCGCCGCCAGCCTCGGGCAGGACCCCGACGTCGACGCCTGCCTGGTGCACACGGACCTGCACTACGAGAACGTCCTCGCGGCGCAGCGCCAGCCGTGGCTCGCGATCGACCCCAAGCCGATGGCCGGTGACCCCGCCTTCGAGGTGGCTCCCGTGCTGTGGAACCGCAGCGACGAGCTGGGCACCGGGTCGTCGGTCCGGGTCAACCTGCGACGCAGGCTGGAGACCGTCTGCGGCCACGGCG
>JBPCOG010000389.1:0-7842 GCA_051000455.1 Lapillicoccus sp.
GTAGAAGACGTACTCCGGGCCCAGCGCGTTGCCCAGGTACGCCGCCCCACCGAGCGAGCTCCACTTGGCCATGATCGCGGTCTGTGGCGGGCCCTGCATGCCGAAGAGGGTGCTCCTCAGCCCGTAGAGCGAGCGCAGCCAGTCACCGGACCCGGACACCGTGCCCGAGGAGCCCACGATGGTGGCGGTGAGGACCCGGCCACCCCACGGGCCGGCACCGGTGCGCGCGGTGATCCGCAGTGACGTCGGCGTCCCGATCCCCGGATACGCGCGGGCGGCGACGGCACTGCTGATCGTCACGCTCCAGCGGTAGTTCGTGTTGCCGGACCACCCGTCGTAGGGGTCCGACTTGGCGACGAAGTAGGGCGTGCTGCCGTCGCTCGCGGTGAACCCGCCGTTCGAGGCGCTGAACTCCGTGTTGGCCGGCACGCCGTTGAAGGTGCGGACCAACCCGGCGGTCGCGTTGACCGCACTGGTCGTCGCGGCATACTCGCCGTTCTTGCCGCCGTAGACCTGGCACATGGTCGTCGCGCAGATGTCCCAGCTCCCGGTCGGGCTGGGGTTGCGGGCCGCGTATGCCGTGGCGTAGGTCCGCGCGGCGACCGACTGCGCCTGCAGGGCCGCCGGCAGCCATGATGGGGGCATCTCGCGCGGGACGACGCCCCAGAGGTACTGATCGGTCGGCAGGACGTTGACGGGGATGAGCGAGCCGTTCTCGAGGACCGGGTAGATCACCCCCCGGTAGGGCGACCTCGACCCGTCCGCCCAGCTGAGCAGCAGGTCGCCAGAGGTGACCTCGAAGCGGACGCTCCCGACCGGGTTGGCGAGGAGCTTCGGTGCGCTCGCACCGTCCCACGACTCCAGCGTCTGTCGGCCACCGACGAGGCGCACCTGCAGGTAGGCGTCGGTGCCGCTCGCGTAGGTCGCGCCGTTGCCCTGGTCGATGGCGCGCACCGCACCGGCGACCGACCCGGAGACCCGGACCACGCCGTTGACCGGTACGGTGTCGAGCTTGACCCGGATCTGGCCGAGCCCCTGGCCGCCGGACGTGCCCGGGTAGTAGAAGTCGAGGATCGAGCTCGCGCTGAGGCCGCTCTGGGCGGCGCCCTGAGCCCCGTTCTGGGAGAGCCCGCGGCCGTGGCCGTAGCCGCCGCCGTCCAGGCCCAGCTGCCCGTTCGCGTCGAACGGCTGCTCCTCGCTGACCGCCCCAGCCGCCGCAGACGGCGCCCAGCCGACCGCGATGCTGAGCGGGTACAGGACGGCGAGGACGGCCAGGACGGCCGTCAGCCCCCGGCGGGCACGAGCACCCCCCGCGGTCGCGCGGTGGGGGACAGGCGCGGCCGCGCGGCGTCTCGCGGCACTGCGGAACATGTGAACCTCTCGGAGCGAACCCGGTGCGCGGGTCGGATCCGCGAACCACCAGCGTGAGGCCAATGTGTCCAGTGGGACCGCCGGGGTGCCCAGTTGTGACCCTATCGTGACCGACTCACCGACCGCGCCTCCCTTCGCAGCCCGAGGGGCGGGGAGATCATCCGAACTCCCCGCCCCCCGGTGTCGCGCAACCCGTTCGGGTCGGCCCAGTAGCTACTGGGCGTGCCCCTGCCTGCGGGAGTGGCGGATCTGCAGGGAGATCAGCCGGGCGCTGCGGCGGATACCCTCGACGCGGCGCGGCCGCAGGCGTTGCTCGATGCGCTCCCGGGCAAGCTCCTCGTGCATGACGTGGTACATGGTGGTCCACCTCCTCCGGTGGGGTCAGGGCGGCTCAGGCCGCCACGTCGGACTTGCGTGGGCGTCCACGCGGACGCTTTCGGGCGACGACCGCGCCCTGGACGAGCAGTTGGCCGCCCCACACGCCCCACGGCTCCTGCCGCTCGAGCGCGGCCGACAGGCAGGCGGCACGCGCCGGGCACCGGCCGCACAGCGACTTGGCGAACTCGACGTCCGACGGGCTCTCCGCGAACCACAGCTCCGGGTCGTGCTCGCGGCACGGGATGCCCGCACCACAGGACTGCGCCTGTTCCCTCAGGTCAAGCAGTGCGCTGAGCTGCATCTGCGTCACACCTCCCTCTGTCTCGTCCCCGCCGCGGTCGCGGCGGTTCGGGTGTCCTCCTCGGTCCGCGACCGCCCCGGTAGGGGGGCTCGCGGCAACAGGTGCCCTGCCGGTGTCCATCTGGTGGCCTTTGCTGCTCTGGCGGCCGGTGTGCCCGAACACAAGAAGGCCGCGGATCCCGGATATCGGGTTCCGCGGCCTGGAGGTGAGACCGGTCTGGCGTGACTCAGACGGGCGGTCTCCCGGGGAGGGAACGTACGACATCCATACGGGTGGTGGTCGGGGCGTAGTCGGCGCCGGTGCGGATGGGGGTCGGGTTGAGCGCGTCGGCTCCGGCGAGGAAGCCGTCGGAGCCATCGATGACGCCGGCCGAGGGCACAGTGCTCCCCTGGTCCGGCGTGCGGACGTCCGCGAGGAGGCGCTGGCGACCCGGCTGAGGCAGCTCGAACCAGGCGCGGGCGCGCGAGCTCGCGTGCATCGTCCTCGTCATGGTGATCTCCATCAGAGCCAACCTCCTTCGCTGCCTGGGGTGCCCCAGCCGGCCACCTGAACCGCTGGGCTGAACGAGTCAGAAGATTACGCCGGTGCGCTCCGGGCTGACAAGTGATTTACCGGCTTTCCGGCAACTTTCCGGCAACTTTCTGGTCACGACTCGGCCGGCTCGGCCGAATGCGTTGTCCGAGAGTACTTTTCGACGACGACGTGCGGCTCGGCCCCGGACAGGACCTCCAGCACGGCCCCCCCGTAGGTGTCCAGCTTGCGGGCTCCGACGCCCGGGACCTGCGCCAGCCGCGTCAGCGAGGACGGCGTCGTCTCGGCGATGGCCGTCAGCGTCGCGTCGGTGAAGACGACGAACGCCGGCACGCTCTGGGCGCGGGCGACGGCCAGCCGCCAGGTCCGCAAGGCCTCGAACAGCGCCACGTCATAGGTGGGGGGACATTCGTCACAACGGCCCGTCTTGCGCTGGGCGGCCGACGCGAGGGCCGCGCCGCAGCCGCGGCAGGTGGACTGCCGGACGGGCTTTGGCGGCTTGGCTGCGGGGCTGGACCTCGGTCCCGACCTCGCTCCCGCCCCGAGGACCGCGGCGGCCGGGTCGAAGAAGCGGGACGGGCGCCGGCTGGCGCGCCCCCCGGGGTTTCGCGCCGCGGCCCAGGACAGCCGCAGCTCCCTGCGGGCCCGCGTCAGCCCGACGTAGAGGAGCCGACGCTCCTCCTCGACCGCCTCCGCGCCCTCGGCCATCGTGATCGGCAGCAGCCCGTCACTGCACCCCACGAGGAAGACGTGGTCCCACTCCAGCCCCTTGGCGGCGTGCAGGGAGGCGAGGGTCACGCCCTGCACGGCCGGGGCGTGCTGGGCGGCTGCGCGCTCGTCGAGCTCCCGGACGAAGTCCCGCAGCCGGGCCGCCGGAGACTCGCTCTCCAGCTGCTCCGCGAGGGCCGCCAGCGCGCTGAGCGACTCCCACCGCTCCCGGACCGCTCCGCCGCTGCTCGGCGGCTCGGGCGTCCAGCCGGTGCCGCCGATGACGTCCCGGACGAGGTCGGGCAGCGGCACGGACCCCTCGTCGCTGCGGGCAGCCCCCCGCAGCAGAAGGACCGCCGACCTGACCTCCTGACGGGCGAAGAAGCGCTCCCCGCCGCGGACGAGGTACGGCACCCCTGCCGAGGACAGCGCGGCCTCGAACGCCTCCGACTGGGCGTTGGTCCGGAACAGCACCGCGATCTCGGCGGCCGGGTGGCCGGCCCTCACGAGGGCCCGGATCGCCCCGGCCACTGCCTCCGCCTCGGCGGGGTCGTCGGGGTGGGCGCTGAGGGTAGGGGCGGGACCGGGCTGGCACTGGGACTGCAGCTCGACGGATGAACCCGTCCCGGAGCCGGACCGGGGCCGGGACCCGGACCGGACGACGAGGTTGGCCAGAGCGATGATCTGGGGGGTGGACCGGTAGTTGCGCACCAGCCGGACGACCCCCGCGCCGGGGAAGCGCCTGGGGAACCCGAGCAGGTGGGCAGGCGAGGCCCCGGTGAAGGAGTAGATGGTCTGGGCCGGGTCCCCGACGACGCAGACGTCCGCGCGCTCCCCCACCCACAGGTCGAGCAGCCGCTGCTGGAGCGCGTTGACGTCCTGGTACTCGTCGACGACGAAGTGGCGGTACTGCTCGCGGACCGCGCGGGCGACGTCGTCGCGCTCGGCGAGGATCCCCACCGTGATGAGCAGCACGTCCTCGAAGTCGATGACGTTGCGCTCGATCTTGCACTCCTCGTACCTCTCCAGAACCCGCGCCATCGCCGTGACGTCGAGACCGGCCGGGTCGCGGCGCTGGGAGGCGGCGGCCGCGGCATACGTGCTGGGCGTCAGGAGGTTGACCTTGGACCACTCCACCTCGGCGGCGAGGTCACGGATGGCCGAGCGGTCGAGCTGGATCCGCAGCCGCGACGCCGCCTCGCCGACGACGGGGGCCTTGTGGGCGAGCACCTCGGGGGCGGCGCCGCCGACCGCCTTCGGCCAGAAGTAGTGCAGCTGGCGCAGCGCCGCTGCGTGGAAGGTGCGGGCCTGCAGGCCGGCCACCCCCAGGGCCCGCAGCCGGGTGCGCATCTCCCCGGCGGCCCGGGCGGTGAAGGTGAGCGCGAGGACCCGCTGCGGCTGGTAGGCGCCCGAGTGCACCCCGTAGGCCATCCGGTGCGTGATCGCGCGCGTCTTGCCCGTGCCGGCGCCCGCCAGCACGCACATCGGGCCCAGCGGCGAGGCGGCCACCTCGCGCCGCTCGGGGTCGAGGCCGGCAAGGATCTCGTCAGCGCTCGACAGCACAGGCCCTGGTATGCCGGTGGGCTGGCTCGTCATGACCGCCCGAGTCTAGGGGGACGCACCGACCTGTCCGGCCGTCGCGGCCGCAGGGGGCGGGGTCGGCTCCGGAGCGCGTCAGCCCTGGCTCAGGCCGTACGCCCGCTCGACGTGCAGCGTGACGACGAGGCGCCGGTCCGCCACCATCGCCCGGCGGTAGTCCTCCCAGTCGGGATGCTCCCCCTGCACGTCCCGGAAGAGGGTCACCAGGGCCTCGACCGTCGCGTCGTCCCTGGCCCGCGCGACCGGGGACAGCTGGGCGGAACCCTCGAGCACGGCATACGACCAGCCGTTCTCCGAGGTGACGAAGAGCGAGGCGCGGGGGTCGCGCCTGAGGTTGGCGACCTTCGCGCTCCCGGCGACGGTCGAGACCCGCACCGTGCTGGCGCCCGGGTCCCAGGCGTAGCTGACCTGCGACAGCTGCGGGCGCCCGTCCCGCTTCAGGGTGGCGAGGCCGGCGACGTGGCGGGCCGCGGCGAGGGACAGCAGGTCGGCAGGCAGCGGCATGCGTCCATCCCACGGGAAGGATTGTGCGACGTCAACTGTTGGACCGGACCACCGGACCCGGACCTGCGCGACCGGACCGGGCACGACAGTCCCCCGACGACCGAGGAGCGCCCCCGTATGTCCGTCCAGACACCCGACGCCGGCACCGTGACGATGTTCACCACGACCTGGTGCGGCTACTGCCAGCGGCTGAAGTCGCAGCTGAAGCGTGAGCAGATCCCGTTCACCGAGGTCAACATCGAGGACGACGAGGCGAGCGCGGCGTTCGTCATGCAGGTGAACAGGGGCAACCAGACGGTGCCGACGCTGCTGTTCCCGGACGGCTCGTCCGCGACGAACCCGAGCCTCATCGAGGTGCAGAAGCGCCTCGGGCGCTGACCCACGCGGCCGGCTCCCGTCCGGGCTCCCCGACGAGGTCCTGGACCGTCCCGCCGAGCCAGCGCTCGATGATTCGCCGGGCGATGGAGATGCCGGACGGCGTGCGGATCTCCTGGGCCCTTAGCCGGTGCAGGTAGTCCGCCCGGCTGAGCCACATCGCCTCGGCGATCTCCTCGGGGTCCAGCCTCAGCCGTGTGCCCCGCGCCCGGGCCGTGAACCCGACCATCTCCGAGGACGGGAACGGCCACGGCTGGTTGCCGAGGTAGGTCACGTCGGTGACGCCGATCCCCACCTCCTCCATCACCTCCCGGGCCACGGCCGCCTCGAACGACTCCCCCGGCTCGACGAACCCGGCGAGGACCGAGAACTGCCGCTCCGGCCAGTGCGGGCTGCGCGCGAGCAGCAGCCGGTCGTCGTCGTCGAGGACCGACATGATCACCGCCGGGTCGGTGCGCGGGTAGTGCTCGCTGCCGTCCCGCTCGCACCGGCGCACCCAGCCGCCGAGCACCGGGACGCTGGGGGCCCCGCAGCGCGAGCAGTGCGGGTGCGCCGCGTGCCAGTTCGCTAGCGCGAGCGCGGTGGTGAAGATCCCCGCGTCACGGTCCGCGAGCGCGGCCCCGGCGGCGCGCAGCGTCTGCCACTCCCCCGGGCCGCCCTCGCCGGGCTCCGGCCCGACGACTGCGAGGTATGCCGTGCGCCCGGTTCCGCTGCCCCCGCCGTCCTCGCTCCCGCCGTCCCCGGTCCCGACGTCCCCGTTCCCGACGTCCCCGTTCCCGATGGCTTCGCCGAGGAAGAACGAGAGCCGGCTCGCGTCCGCGGCGACCGGAGCGCGGAGGTGGACCCGCCGGGCGCCGGCCTCGCCGCTGTCGATGACGCGCATGGTGTCCCCGCACAGGGTCGCGACCCGCGTCCTGGGATCAGCGAGCAGGTCGGCCGTCAGCCCAGGGTCCTTGCGCCGGTGCCCGGCCCGGTCGAGCGCGCCCCGGGACAGGGCGAGATCCGCGAGAGTTTCCGGCCGGTGGCTCACGCTTCCACCCTATGGCGAGAGTCACGGCATACGGTGGGAGGGTGACCCGCACCCCCGCCTTCCTTGCCGCCCTGGCCAGCGCCGCGGTACCTGGCCTGGACCCGCTCCAGGTGCAGGCGGTCGCCGTCAAGGCGGGACATCCCTACGAGGTCGCCTTCGTCACGGACACCCAGCACCGGCGCTGGGTGATCCGTGCTCCGCTGACCGCGGCCGCCGGCGCGCAGATGGACACGACGGTGGCGCTGCTCGGGCTCATGAGCCGGCGGCTGCCGTTCTCGGTGCCCGCCCCCCGCGGGTTCGTCGCGGTGCCGGAGGGACGGGCGATGGTCTACCCCTACCTGCCGGGCCGACCGCTGAACTTCAGGGCACTGCCGGCCGGTCCCGGCCTGGCGGCCGAGGTCGGGCGGACGGTGGCCGCCGTGCACAACGTCGACCGGGAGGTCTTCGACGAGGCAGGCCTGCCGAGCTATGACGCGGACGAGTACCGAACCCGCAGGCTGGCCGACCTCGACCGGGGAGCCGCGACCGGCCATGTGCCGACTGCACTCCTCGCCCGATGGGAGGCCGCCCTCGAGGACATCTCGTTGTGGCGGTTCGCACCGACCCCCGTCCACGGGGGCCTCACCGGCGACCAGGTCCTCGCGGTGTTCGACGACGACTCGGACGCCGGGTCCGGGCGGGTGCGGGGGCTGACCGGTTGGGAGGACGCCAAGGTCGCCGACCCAGCCGACGACTTCGCGGCGCTGATCGAGCACGCCTCGCCAGCGGCCTTCGACTCGGTATTCGAGGGCTACGCGCACTCCCGGGTGGAGCGGCCGGACAAGCACCTCCGTCGCCGCGCACGCCTCGCCGCCGAGCTGCGGCTGCTCAACTCCCTGCTGGGGGCGACCAGCGCGGGGGATCGTGAGCTCATCACGACGTGTGCCGCGCGACTGCGGGCACTTGACAAGCGGACGCACGATGATGGCGAGGAGCCGGACACGTTCCTGCCATCGGTGCGTGGCCGGACCGTCCGCCCCACCGCTCCCGCGACAGCCTCCCCGTC
>JBPCOG010000287.1:0-2482 GCA_051000455.1 Lapillicoccus sp.
CTGACGGGCATCGCCGAAGATGACGACCTGCCGGGCGCGCGAGATCGCGGAGAGTGCCTCGGCCGGTGCGACGAGGGACGCCTCGTCGATGATGACGACGTCGAACCACTGGCCCGGCGGGACGAGCTGGGCCACGGCGAGCGGGCTCATCGCCCAGCACGGCTTGAGCAGCGTCACCGTCTCCAGTGCCTGCGGCAGCAGTTCACGAAGGGGGAGGTGGTGCCGGGACTTCGCGGCCTCGGTGCGCAGGAGGGTCACCTGCTGGCGGTGCGCGCGGGCGTTGTGCTGAACCGCCCGGCGCAGTGCTGCTCGAACCCGTGCCGGCTTGGCGGCGCGGTGGGCCACGTCGGTGGCGACGTAGTCGGCAACGGTACGCCGGAGCCGGGCACCGTCATGTCCGCCGTACCGGGGGTCGCTGGCGGTGATCTCCCGTGCCAGCGAAGCCCACCACACGGACTCCAGCTCGGCCGCGACGTGGGTGGCAGGCACTCCCCGGCGCGCGAGGTCGTCGACGAGCTCGCCCAGTCCCGACGCCCGCAGCTGCTCGATGGCCTCCCCGACGTGCGGGAGCACCGAGAGGCGCTCGGGCCGAGCTGCCAGCTCGGCAAGACGGACGGCAAGGACCGGGAGGGGTATGCCGGTCAGCGCGCCTCCCGGCCCGGTCGTCGCCAGCCGCTCACCGAGCCAGCGCAGGTCGTCCCGGAAGCCGTCGAACGCGGCCTGCGCCTCGTCGAGCCGAGGGGAGATCTCCGGGCGTCCCCCGGCGCCGACGAGGGCATACCAGGCGGTCCGCTGGCGCCGCGCGGTCACGAGCTCGGCGTGCAGGTCGGCAGGCGGGCGCCCGGGGCGCAGCATCCGCTTGGCCTGTCCCCTCGCGCGCAGCCGCGACCACCAGCCGAGCGAGACGGCGTGCTCGGAGCGCCAGGCGCGGCTGGCGGTCGCGGCGACATGCTCGTCGAGGGGGATGTCGAAGACCTCCGGTCGAAACACCTCGAGGGTGTCGCGGACCCCGGTCATCGTCGTCATCGCCGAGTCCCAGTCCGTGACGGACCGCGCCGGGGGCACGGAGGACTCCTCGAGGATCCCGTCGAGGGTCCTCGTCAGCTGCTCCAGCCCGCCGCCGCTGAGCTGCGTGACGATCTCCCGCGCGCGGGCCGCCTCCTCGTCGGTGCGGATCCGGGCGCCGTACCACGGGTCCTCGCCCCCGGCCGGCGCCCATGCGCCGAGCGCCGCCACCGCCGTCAGCTTGTGGGCCAGGTCGTCGACCCGCGCCTTGGACAACCGGCGCATCGCCTCCTCGGGCAGCCGAACCCGGGAGGCGGGTGCCGGACGGCGGGACGCGAGACCGGCCATGGCCCACTGCAGCTCGTGGACGCTCACGCCCCAGGGCTCCCGCACGTCGTGCAGGGTGCTGACGTGCTCGCTGAGCTCGTCGCGCAGGTGAGCGAGCCGGTCGCGCTCGGCGTCGTCGTCCGGCGACTGCGTCGCCTGGTCGCTTTCCAGCCCCGGAGCGAAGGCCCGGGCCACCCGGCTCCGGTCGACCGCCGCGCCCTGGGCGTGGAGCACCAGGTCGGCGAGCCCCACCCCCTCGAGGCGTCCCAGGACCGCCTCGAGCGCTGCCCGCTTCTCCGCGACGAAGAGCACGCGCTTCCCGTCCGCGGCCAGAGCGGGGATGAGGTTGGCGATCGTCTGCGTCTTTCCTGTGCCCGGGGCCCCGACGACCATCAGGTGCGACCCCCCGAGGACGGCGTCGACGACCCCCCGCTGGGACGCGTCGGCGTCGAGGACCAGTCCCGGGCGCGCAGCGCCGGGGGCCGGCGACGCCGGACGGGCAGGACGGCGCACCGACTCCCGAGCCGGCAGGTCCCCCGCCATCGCCGCGACGACATCGTGCTCCGCGAGCGTCGCCGACTGGGCGGCCAGGTCCGCCACCATGGACAGCTTGGAGTGCGAGAACGTCCCGACGACGAGCCGGGGGAGGACCGAGAAGCCGGGCACCGAGACGCAGGCGCGCGCGAGCGCGGCATACACCGGGTAGGGGTCGAAACCGCTGGTGACCATCGACATGTCGGCGAGCGCCTCGGCATCGACCTCGATTCCCTGCTCGGAGCGCAGGTAGTGCGCCAGCACGTGGTTGAACTCGACGTCCGAGCCGAGGTCGAGGTCGAAGTCGCGCTCCGTCGCGTCCGTCGGCCGGAGGACGCACGAGCGGAGCAGGACGGGCGCCCGAGGCACTCGTGGAAGCCGGGGCGCGTGCCAGTTCGCCATGCCGATCGCGATGAAACCGACCTCGAGTCCGCGTTCCTCGCTGAGCTCGGTTGCCCTGGCCCGCAGGCCCCGTGCCCGTCGGCGGGCCCCGTCCAGTGCGGCCGGCTCGCGCACGAGGTCCGAGAGCCGGGTCGGCCGACCGGCCAGCAGCATCGAGACGCCGTTCGGGTGGGCCGTCGTGAGGTCGAGGGCACCGGCGCTGAGGTCCTCGTAC
>JBPCOG010000008.1:0-2890 GCA_051000455.1 Lapillicoccus sp.
CCCGCGCGAAAGGTTGGTCACAGATGCGTGCCATGTGGAAGGGGGCGGTGTCCTTCGGCCTCGTCAACGTGCCGGTCAAGCTCTACTCGGCCACCGAGGACCACGACATCTCGTTCCGGCAGGTCCACCGGGAGGACGGTGGGCGGATCAGGTACAAGCGGGTGTGCAGCGTCGATGGGGAGGAGGTCTCCTACGACGACATCGCCAAGGGCTATGAGACCGACGACGGGCAGATGGTCGTCATCACCGACGAGGACCTCGGCTCCCTGCCGAACCAGTCGAGCAAGGAGATCGCGGTCGAGAAGTTCGTCCCCGCGGAGCAGATCGACCCCATGCTCCTGGAGAGGTCCTACTACCTCGAGCCGGAGAAGGGCGCGGTCAAGGCCTATGCGCTGCTGCGCGACGCCCTGCAGAAGGCGGACCGGATGGCGCTGGTCACGATCTCCATCCGCACCCGGATGAGCATGGCGGTGCTGCGGGTCCGCGACGGTGTCATCGTCCTGCAGACCATGCTCTGGCCGGACGAGGTGCGCGCAGCCGAGTTCGCCTCCCTCGACGAGGTCAGCTCGGCGTCCGACCGGGAGCTGGCGATGGCGAACATGCTCATCGAGTCCCTCGCCGGGGACTACGAGCCCGAGGAGTTCGAGGACGACTACGCGGCCGCGGTCGAGGCGCTGGTCCGGGCCAAGCTCGAGGGGGGCGAGGTGAAGAAGCAGCCGGTGGCCAAGGACGGCTCGGGTGAGGTCGTCGACCTGCTCGAGGCCCTGCAGCGCAGCGTCGACAAGGCCAAGGCGGCCCGCGGCGAGCCCGTGTCGTCCACGCCGGGCAAGGGCGCGAGGGGGGCCGGCGGGACCGACACCTCACGCGAGGACCTCGCACCGCAGGACGACGCTGCCACGGCATCCGCCCGGAAGTCGACTGCGCGCAAGCCGGCCACCAAGAAGGCTGCCACCAAGAGCGGCACCAGCGCTGCGTCGAAGTCGCCGGCGCGGGCTGTCAAGGCGCCGGCCAAGTCCGCGGCGAAGAAGAAGGCCAGCTGAGCGCGCATGCCGGAGGGACACGCCCTGTTCCGTCTCGCAGGGGCTCTGGACGACGCCTTCGCCGGGACCACGCCGTCGGTCACGAGCCCCCAGGGCAGGTTCGCCGAGGGTGCGGCGCTGCTCGACGGGCTGGCGTTCCGGCGGGCATCCGCGTGGGGCAAGCACCTGTTCGTCGAGTTCGACGATGACCGCTGGCTCAACGTGCACCTCGGGCTCATCGGCAAGTTCTCGGTCGACGCCTACGACCGGGATGCCGGCGTGCCGCCCGTTCGCGGACAGGTCCGGCTGCGGCTGCTCACGGACTCCCACGTCGCCGACCTGCGCGGAGCGATCGTCTGTGCGGTGGTCACGTGGGAGCAGGTGGAGGCAACCATGGCCCGGCTGGGGCCGGACCCCCTGCGGCCCGGCCAGGATCCGGACCGCTCCTGGGAGCGGATCGGCCGCAGTGGACGCAGCATCGCCGAGCTGCTGATGGACCAGTCGGTCGTCGCCGGCGTGGGGAACGTGTATCGCAGCGAGCTGCTCTTCCGACACCGGGTGGACCCGTTCCGCCCGGGGAACCAGATCCGGCAGCGGACCTGGCAGGCGATCTGGGAGGACGTCGTCACGCTCATGGCGCTCGGGGTGTCCCACGGGCAGATCCTCACGATGACCGACCAGGTCGAGGTGGCGACCGCCCAGCGCGCGAGCGGTGAGCCGCTGGAGTCGTCGGAGTCGATGGAGAGCCGGCACTACGTCTACAAGCGCCAGGGTGAGCCGTGTCGGGTGTGTGGCTCGCGGATCCGGACGAAGCTCGTGGCTGGCCGGAACCTCTTCTGGTGCGGGCGCTGCCAACGCCGTCGTTAGCAGGATCGGCGCGGTCACTCCCCAGCACGGGCCGGTTCAGCCGCGAAGCCCGGTCACGCGCCGGAACCAGACGGGATCACCGGCGGTGAGCGTGGCCGATGCCACTCACTACGCCTTGCGTCGAGGCGCCCCGCTGGTCGTAGCGACGGCGACTGGGCGACGCGACGTCCTCATGAGTCATCCCCTCCCGGCACGGATAGACGATCAGAAACCGCGAGCCGGTAGAGCAGTGCGCTGCGCACCGCCGGCCATTCCGACGCGATGATCGAGAACACGACGGTGTCTCGAAGGGTGCCGTCCGGCATACGCCGGTGGTTGCGCAGCACGCCGTCCTGCTTCGCGCCCAGGCGGTCGATTGCCTCGCGGGACTGCAGGTTCAGCCAGTGCGTGCGGAACTCGACCGCGATGCACCGCAGCTGCTCGAACGCGTGGGACAGCAGCAGCAGCTTGCTCTCCGTGTTCATACCCGTCCGCTGGGCAGACCGCGCCAGCCAGGTCGACCCGATCTCCAGCCGTCGGCTGTCGGGGTCGGGGTCCATGAAGGTCGTCATGCCGATGACCGTGCCGGTGTCGTTGCGAAGGACGGTGAACGGCAGCATCGCACCCTTCGCCTGCAGGCCCAGGCGACGGGCGATCTCGGGCTTCATGCCGTCAGGGTCGGGCACGACGGTGTATCCGAGCTCCCACAACCGGCCGTCGCGGGCAGCCGCGGTCAGGCCCTCGTGGTGGTCGTGGCTCAGCGGCGACAGGGTCACCAACGTGCCCCGGAGCGTTACTGGTTGCAGGAACTCCTCGGCGCTCATCCGGCTACGGCGTTGTGCCGGCCGGTGTTGCGGGAAGCAGGTGGCGGCACAGGACGTCGACGGCCCGCAGGATGGACATGCCGCCCATGATGCCGGGGGCCAGTGACCTGCACCAGGGCGAGTCGGCATGACGCTCTGGGCGTCCCGCGTCGAGCCTGTCGTAGCGGCCGCCGCGGTTCGGGGACATGGGCTGCCCGGCAT
>JBPCOG010000252.1:0-16419 GCA_051000455.1 Lapillicoccus sp.
ACCAGCAGGGCCGCGGTCAGCAGGGCCGCCACCAGCAAGCCTGCCACCAGCAAGCCGGCCGACGGCAAGGCCGCGGCCAACAGGGCGGCCACCAGCAAGGCCGCGGTCAGCAGGGCCGCCACCAGCAAGCCTGCCACCAGCAAGCGTGCCGACGGCAAGCGTGCCGAGAGCAAGCCCGTCACGAGGGCTGCGCGCGCGTGAGCGGGTCACCGCCGCAGTGGGCCGGCACACCGCTGCAGTGGCCGAGCCGGCATACCGGGACCCCGGGCCGGCTCAGTCCTCGCCGAGGTAGGCCCTGCGCACGTCGTCGCTGCGCAGCAGCTCCGGGCCCGTCCCGGACAGGACGATCTTGCCGACCTCGAGGACGTAGCCCTTGTCGGCCAGCCTGAGGGCGGCCTTCGCGTTCTGCTCGACGAGCAGGACGGTCGTGCCCTGCTCCTGCAGGGTCCGGACGGTCGACATGATGCGCTGCATCATCAGCGGGGACAGTCCCATCGAGGGCTCGTCGAGCATGAGCAGCTTCGGACGGCTCATCATCGCCCGGCCCATGGCGAGCATCTGCTGCTCACCGCCGGAGAAGGTGCCGGCGTGCTGCTTCGCCCGCTCGCCGAGGATGGGGAACAGCTCGTAGGCGGCCTGCAGGTCGGCCTTGACCCCCTTGTCCCTGCGCGCGAAGGCGCCGAGGACGAGGTTCTCCTCGACCGTGAGCCGCGGGAAGATCCGACGGCCCTCCGGGGAGTGCGCGAGGCCCAGGACGACGATCTCGTGCGCCGGGACGGCGTCGATCCGGTCACCCCGGAAGAGGATCTGGCCGCCGGAGGGCCGGATAAGCCCGGAGATCGTGCGCAGCGTCGTCGTCTTGCCGGCGCCGTTGGTGCCGATGAGGGTGACGACCTGGCCCTCGTCGACGGAGAAGCTGATCCTCTTGACCGCCTCGATCTTGCCGTAGGCGACCTGCAGGTCCCTCACCTCGAGCATGGCGGTCACGGAGCTGCCCCAGCCCCGCCGTCGCCGCCGCCCCCGCCGTCGCGGTCGCCGCCGCCGCCGTCGTCGTCGTCGCCGCCGTCGCCGGTGCCGAGGTACGCCTCGATGACCCGGGGGTCGGACTGGACCTCGAGCGGGGTGCCCTCGACGAGCGTCTCCCCACGCACGAGGCAGAGCACCCTGTTGCAGAGGTTGAAGATGAACCTCATGTCGTGCTCGATGACGACCACCGCGAGCCCGCGGTCCCGGATGTCGAAGATGAGCTGGCTGGCCTGCTGCCTCTCGAGCGGGTTCATGCCGGCGGTCGGCTCGTCGAGCAGGAGCACCCGGGGGTCGGTGGCGAGGGCACGGGCGATCTCGAGCCGCCGCTGGTCGCCGTACGGCAGGTTCCGTGCGAGCAGCTCCGAGGAGCGGCCGAGCCCGACGAAGTCGAGCAGGTCCTGGGACCGCTCGCGGGTCGCCTCCTCCTCCCGGCGGTACTTCGGACCGCGGAGGACCGAGGTGACGGCGCCGGAGCTGGTGCGGCAGTAGCGGCCGACCATGACGTTCTCGAGGGCGGTCATGTTGCCGAACAGGCGGATGTTCTGGAAGGTCCGGGCCATCCCCGCCTTGACCACGGCCCGTGGCCTGGGGGGCAGCAACCGGCCCTCGAACCTCACCTCGCCCTCGGTGGGCTTGTAGAGACCGGTCAGGCAGTTGAAGAACGTCGTCTTGCCGGCACCGTTCGGGCCGATGAGGCCGACGATCTCGCCCTCGTTGACGGTGAAGTCGACGTTGTTGACGGCGGTGAGGCCCCCGAAGCGCATGACCACGCCCCGCACCTCGAGGATGACGCGGACCTGCCCGGGCGGCGCCTCGGCGGGGGGAGGGGCGGTGACCGTCATGCGGTGACCTCCTTCACCCTGGCCTCTTCCTCGAGGTGGACCTGTTCGAGCCGTTCGGCGAGCTCCTCGTCCTCCTCGTGGAACTCGAGCTTGCGACGCTGGCTGGCGACGAGCCCCTCGGGGCGGAAGCGCATCATCAGCACCAGCAGCAGCCCGAAGAGAAGGAGCCGGTAGTCGGCGACGAAGCGCAGCTTCTCCGGCAGCAGCTTGAGGATCGTCGCGCCGACGAGCACGCCGGCGACGGTGCCCATCCCGCCGAGGACGATGGCTGCGACCAGGAACGCCGACTCGAGGAAGACGTACTGGTCGGGGCTGACCGACACGTCCTGGTGCGCCTTGATCGTGCCCGCCATGCCCGCGAGGAACGCCCCGCCGGAGAAGGCGAGCAGCTTGAGGCCGAAGATGTTGACGCCCATCGACTCGGCGGCCTTCTCGTCCTCGCGGATGGCGATCCAGCCGCGGCCGATCCGGCTGTGGTTGAGCCGCGTGAAGATCGTGATGATGACGGCCGTGACGACGAGGAGCAGGAAGTAGTAGTTCGCGAAGCGCCCGAGGGTGATGCCCGCGACCACGTGCGTGTCGCCGAAACTGAACGACCCGATCTCGAGGTCGGGGATGGCGGGTATGCCGTTGGGCCCGTGGGTGAGGTTGGGCCCGTTGGTCCCGTCCATGTTGTTGACCGCGAGGCGGAAGATCTCCCCGAAGGCGAGCGTCACGATGGCGAGGTAGTCGCCGGAGACCCGCAGGGTCGGGGTACCGATGATGAGCCCGAGGACCGACGAGAACGCGGCCCCGACGAGCACGACGACGAGGAACGGCGGCTTCCAGCCGATCGTGGCGAAGGCCGAGTGGGACAGGGTGGCGCCGACGTAGGCGCCGGCGCCGAGGAACGCGATGTAGCCGAGGTCGAGCAGCCCGGCGAGTCCGACGACGATGTTGAGGCCGAGCGCGGTGGCCGCGAAGATCAGCACCTGGGTCGCGATGGACATGTTCGCGTCGGAGCCGTTCTGGGTGAACGGGAAGAGGAACGCCACGGTGAAGGCGCCGAGCATGAGCACCTGCCGGTGCTTCTGCGCGATGAGCCCGACCCAGACGAAGAAACCGGCCTTGACCAGCGCGAACGCCACCACTGCCGCGAACAGGAGGAAGAGCACGAAGACCAGCCCGTCGTTCTGGTCCAGGGCGTAGGCGGCGCCGAAGAGCACCGCGGCCATGATGACGACGATGGTGAGGATCTCGAACCACGCCGGAAGGCGGGCGCGGAGCACGTCACGGACCTCCGGCACGGGCAGGAGCCACGATCCCCCGGCCAGCAGGAGGGCGCCGACGAGGGAGACCCAGCCGCCGGGGTCGATGTTGACGAGGCCGCCGGCCTGCCACGCGATGCCGGTGAGGGTCGTCAGCATGAACAGCGTGGCGCCGGCGCCGAGCACACGCAGCGCCTCGGTGGTGTTGAGCCACGCCCCGAGACGCCGCAGCGGGCCGCGGTGGGCGAGGAGGAGGCCGACGGCGAGGACGGCGACGATGATCATGAGCACCTGGAGACCCGCGGGGTAGAAGCTGATGGACAAGTCCCCGAGGATGGCGCCGTCGTAGCTCCACGACAGGAAGCACCCGGCGGCAAGGAGGACTGCGCCCAGCAGCGCGGCCGGCCAGGCCGCCACGGCTGCGCGGACCAGCCACGACGGGGCGGCAGCGGCTGGGTCCGGCCGGTCGGAGCGCTCGGGGGGGTCGCCCTGGCCGGTCACGCCCGGTCCACCACCCGTCGGCCGAGCAGGCCCTCCGGCCGGAAGACGAGGACGAGGATCAGCAGGGCGAAGGCCCAGACGTCCTTCCACGGCGACCCGCCGAACTGTCCCGGGATGAACTGGGTCGCCATCGACTCGACGACCCCGAGGACGAGGCCGCCGACCACGGCGCCCTGGACGTTGCCGATGCCGCCGAGGACCGCTGCCGTGAACGCCTTGAGGCCGGCGAGGAAGCCCATCCGGAAGTCGATGTTGTTGTTCTGCAGCCCCTGGGCCACGCCGGCGATGGCCGCCAGGGCCGCCCCGAGGGCGAAGGCGACGACGATGATGAGGTTGACGTTGATCCCCATCAGCCGGGCGGTGTCCGGGTCCTGCGAGACAGCCTGCATCCCGCGACCGAGCCTGGTGCGGTTGATGAAGTACCACAGCAGCGCGGCGCAGACGAGGAGCGAGACGATCGTGAAGATCGCGGCCCGCTGGATGGTGAGCCCGGCCACCTGCAGGGCGGCGCCGGTCACGACGTCGATCTGCGGGAACGGGATGCGGCTCTTCGCGCCGGGGTAGAACAGGCGCACCGCCTCCTGCAGGAACACCGAGATGCCGATGGCCGTGATGAGCGGAGCCAGCCGCGGGGCGTTGCGCAGTGGACGGTAGGCGACCCGCTCCATGACCACCGCCGTCGCGACGGACGCCGCCATCGCCCCCAGGACCATGATCGGCAGGACCCACACGGCCGTCGTGCCCTTGAAGAGGACCGTCCAGGTGGCGAGCGACGCGAACGCCCCGATCATGAAGACCTCGCCGTGGGCGAAGTTGATCAGCTGGACGATGCCGTAGACGACGGTGTAGCCCACCGCGATGAGGGCGTAGAGGGACCCGAGGGTCAGCCCGTTGACCAGCTGCTGGAAGAAAGCCATCCCAACCTCCTAGTCCTCGCGAGGTTGCTCGAGGGTACCGGCACGCGGGGGGGGGGCAGGGTGCCCGCCCCCGCGATGGTGAGGATGCTTACTTGAACTCGCCCGTCTTGGCGGGGACCCACTTGCCGCCGTCGACCTTGTAGGCCGTCAGGACCCGCGCCTTCGCGTCGCCGAACTCGTCGAACGCCACCTGACCGGTGACCCCCGCGAAGGCCACACCGGCGACCGCCGTCGTCGTGGCGTCGCGCGCCGCCTTCGGGTCCTTGGCGTCCTTGAGGGAGGTCTTCAGCGCGTTGATGATCGCGTTGGCCGCGTCGTAGGAGTACCCGCCGTAGGCGGCGGCGGGATCCTTGTAGCCTGCCGCCTGGTACTCCGCGAGGAACTTCTTGCCGGACTCCGTGCTCTCGGTGGGTGCCCCGACCGAGGTGGCGAGGTCCTTGTTCGAGCCCCCGCCGGCGAGCTCGATGTACTTCGGGTCGTAGATGCCGTCACCGCCCATGAGCGGCACGGTGAGGCCGGCGCCCTTCATCTGGTTCGACAGCGGCCCGGCCTGGGGGTACTCGCCGCCGTAGTAGACGGCCTGCGGCGCGGACGGCTTGACCTTGGAGATGACGGCCTGGTAGTTGGACTCGTCCGGGTTGATCGCCTCGGCGGCGACCACCTCGCCGCCGCCCTTCTTGAACTCCGTCGTGAAGGCGGCGACCAGGCCCTGCCCGTAGGTCTTCTTGTCGTGGATCGTCGCGACCTTCTTGATGCCCTGGGACAGGAGGTACTGGGCGGCGAAGGGGCCCTGGACGGCGTCCGTGGTGCACGTCCGGAAGTAGGTCGGGTACTGGCGCTTGTTCCCGTCCGGGCCCTTGGTCAGGGTCGGGTTGGTGTTGGCGGGGGAGATCTGGGTGATCTTCGCGGCGGCGAACACCGGCTGGGTCTGCTGGCTGACGCTCGAGTTGAGGTTGCCGACGACCCCGACGACGGCGTCGTCGGCGGCGAGGGCCGTCGCCGCGTTCTTGCCGACGTCGGCCTTGGCCTCGTCGTCCTTGGCGAGCACCTCGAGCTTCCAGCCGGGCACGGCGTTGGAGGCGTTGGCCTGCTTGACGGCCAGCTCGACGGAGTGCTGGATGCCGAGGCCCAGGGCGGACAGGTCTCCGGACAGTGGGGCGATGACCCCGATCTTCACGGTCTTGGTGGCGGCGCTGGACGCGCCCCCTGCGGTGGCGCCCCCACCGGTCGTGCCGGTGTCACCACGGCTGCCACAGGCGGACAGGGCCAGGGCCGCTACGGCCAGCGGGACGCCGGCCCGAAAAATGGAACGCTGCTGCACGGTTCCTCCTGAGATCCTTCGCCCGACGGGCCGGGCTGCCGCGACACCCGCGCGCGCAACGAACAGTATCCGCCGCAGACCCGGTTTCCCCGCCGTTCATGTCCACTGTGTCTGTCTCGTTACCTCCGACGAGCGCCTGGCTCTTGCCCCCGGCCCGGTGTCCGGGGAGGTGAGTCCACGGCATACCCACAGGGCGTTGTGATGGCATGGCTGCCCGGAACCACGCATGCTGGGGTCTCTGCCCCCCAGCACCGTCGAGGATGGAGCGAACATGACGCAGCAACCCCGCCGCCGCACCGTCATGCGGGGGGTCGCGGTCGCCGGCGCGGGAGCCGTCGGCGTGGTGGCGCTCGCCGGGTGCGGGTCATCGGGTGGCGGCAGTGCCCCCACGGCCGGCGCCCCTTCGGCGGCCGGGACGAGCACGCCGGTCAGGGCGAGCGACGTGCCGGTCGGCGGCGGCACGGTCCTCGCCGACCAGCAGGCTGTCGTCACCCAGCCGGTATCCGGGCAGTTCAAGGCGTTCAGCTCGATCTGCACGCACCAGGGCTGCTCGGTGACGAAGGTGGTGGACGGGATGATCGAGTGCCCCTGTCACGGCAGTGCGTTCGACTTCGCGACCGGACAGGTCAGGAGCGGGCCGGCCAAGAAGCGCCTGCCGGCGAGGACCGTCACCGAGAGCGGCGGCAACCTGACGATCACCTGACGGCCGGCGCCTCCTAGAGTTGGAGGCGTGTCTGACCCGGCGTCCTACCGCCCCAGGCCGGGCGAGATCCCGGTCGACCCTGGCGTCTACCGGTTCCGGGACCGGGACGGGCGGGTCATCTACGTCGGCAAGGCCAAGTCCCTCCGGCAACGGCTGTCGTCCTACTTCCAGGACATCTCGGCCCTGCACCCGCGCACGGCCACGATGGTCAGGACCGGCGCGAGCGTCGAGTGGACCGTGGTCGCCACCGAGGTGGAGGCGCTCCAGCTCGAGTACTCGTGGATCAAGGAGTTCGACCCCCGGTTCAACGTCAAGTACCGCGATGACAAGTCCTACCCCTTCCTCGCGGTGACCCTCGGTGAGGAGTTCCCCCGGGCCCAGGTCCTGCGGGGGGCGAAGCGCCGCGGGACGCGCTACTTCGGGCCCTTCTCGCACGCCTGGGCGATCCGCGAGACGCTCGACCAGCTGCTCCGCGTCTTCCCCGTGCGCACCTGCAGCTCCGGGGTGTTCAAGCGGGCCGGGCAGAGCGGTCGCCCGTGCCTGCTCGGCTACATCGACAAGTGCTCGGCGCCGTGCGTCGGCCGGGTGAGCGCGGAGGAGCACCGGGCCATCGCCGAAGACCTCTGCGACTTCATGGCCGGGAACACGACGAAGTTCGTCCGAAGGATCGAGCGGGCGATGCGGACGGCGTCGGAGAACCTCGACTTCGAGCAGGCGGCCCGGCTGCGCGACGACATCGGCGCCCTGGGCAAGGCCCTCGAGAAGTCCGCCGTCGTGCTCGGCGACGCGACCGACGCCGATGTCTTCGCCCTCGCCGACGACGAGCTGGAGGCAGCCGTGCAGGTGTTCCACGTCCGGGGTGGCCGGGTCCGGGGCCAGCGGGGGTGGATGGTGGAGAAGGAGAGTGAGGACGTGCCGTCGCTCGTCGAGCACCTGCTGCTGCAGGTCTACGGCGGCGAGTCCCCCGACGCGGTGCCACGGGAGGTGCTCGTCCCCGTCCTGCCCCCGGAGCGCCAGAGCGTGGCACAGTGGCTGTCGGTGCTGCGCGGCGCCGCGGTCGACCTGCGCATCCCCCAGCGCGGTGACAAGCGGGCCCTGATGGAGACGGTCCGCCGGAACGCCGAGCAGTCCCTCGCCCGCCACAAGGTCACCCGGGCGGGTGACCTGACGGCACGCAGCCAGGCGTTGCAGCAGCTGCAGGACGCCCTCGAGCTCGACGACGCCCCCCTGCGGATCGAGTGCTTCGATGTCAGCCACGTCCAGGGCACCCAGGTGGTGGCCTCCATGGTCGTCTTCGAGGACGGGCTGCCTCGCAGGTCGGAGTACCGGCGGTTCATCGTCCGCGGACCGGTGCGCACCGGCGCCCTCCGCTCGGGGGCGGAGGGTCCCGGCCGGGCGGACGGGCCGACGGTCGACGACACCGCCGCGATGCGCGAGGTGCTCACCCGCCGGTTCCAGCGCCACCTGCAGGACCGGGACGAGGTGAGCGACCTGGAGATCGGCCCGGCCCCCGGTGCGGACCCGGGAGACGGTTCGGGGGACGGTTCGGGAGACGGTCGAGGTGGGCCGGTCGATCCGGCGACGGGACGGCCGAGGCGGTTCGCCTACCCGCCCAACCTCGTGGTCGTCGACGGGGGTCTTCCCCAGGTCAACGCCGCGCGGGCGGCACTGGCGGGCCTCGGGATCGAGGACGTGGCCCTCGTCGGGCTGGCCAAGCGGCTCGAGGAGGTGTGGCTGCCCGGGCAGGAGTTCCCGCTCATCCTGCCGCGCACGAGCGAGGGGCTCTACCTCCTGCAGCGGGTGCGGGACGAGGCACACCGCTTCGCCGTCACCTTCCACCGCCAGCGCCGCTCCAAGGCGATGACCGCGTCCGCGCTCGACGGCATACCGGGCCTCGGAGATGCGCGGCGCACCGCGCTGCTGCGGCACTTCGGGTCGGTGAAGAGGCTGCGGGCGGCCAGCGCTGGGGAGATCCAGGCGGTCGGCGGCATCGGGTCGGCTCTCGCCGCGACCGTGGTCGAGCGCCTGGCCGTGGGATCGTCGGGGGCGCCCGGTGGCGTTAACGTGACCACGGGCGAAGTGCTCGACTGAGAGGAAGTCCGGCGATGGCGAGCGAGCAGGACACCGGCGCGGTCGTCGACCCGATGGTGATCCTCACCGGCATGAGCGGCGCGGGTCGCTCGACGACGGCCAACGTCATGGAGGACCTCGGCTGGTACGTCGTCGACAACCTCCCGCCCCAGATGCTGATCCAGCTGGCGCAGCTGCAGCGCAAGGTCGCCCAGCGCACGCCTGGCCGGCCGCGACGCCTCGCCGCCGTTGTCGACGTGCGCAGCAGGTGGCTGAGTGACCGGCTCAGCGGCGTGCTGGCGGACCTGAAGGGGGCCGGCCACCGCCCCAGCGTGGTCTTCCTCGACGCCACCGACGAGGCACTCGTGCGCCGGTTCGAGAGCGTCCGCAGGCCGCACCCCCTCCAGGGGGACGGGCGTCTCCTCGACGGCATCATGACGGAGCGGGAGCTGATGCGTGACCTGCGCTCCGACGCGGACGTCATCGTCGACACCTCCGGGCTGAACGTGCACCAGCTGTCGGCGAAGATCGCGTCGCTCTTCGCCGCGGACACCACCCCGCGAGTGCGGCTGGCCGTGATGTCCTTCGGGTTCAAGTACGGCGTGCCCCTCGACGCCGACTTCGTCTTCGACCTGCGCTTCCTCCCCAACCCGTTCTGGGTGCCCGAGCTGCGGCCGCAGACCGGCCTGGACGCCCCGGTGGCCGAGTTCGTCCTCCAACAGGCCGGCGCCCCCGAGTTCGTCGACGGGATCGTCGCGCTGATGAGGCCGGTCGGCCAGGGGTACGTGCGCGAGGGACGCCGGTACGTCACCCTCGCGCTGGGGTGCACCGGCGGCAAGCACCGGTCCGTCGCGGTCGCCGAGCAGCTGGCCGGGGCGCTCTCGAGCGAACGGGTCGACACCTTCGTCGTCCATCGGGACCTCGGCCGCGAGTGAGATGCCAGCGTGAGGCGAGCGTGAGGCGAGCGTGAGACGAGCGTGAGGAACCCCCGAGTGGTCGCGCTCGGCGGTGGGCATGGCCTGGCCGCCTCCCTGTCGGCGCTCAAGCTCATCACCGAGCAGGTGACGGCCATCGTCACGGTCGCGGACGACGGCGGCTCCTCCGGGCGGCTCCGCGACGAGTTCCGCGTGCTCCCGCCGGGAGACCTGCGGATGGCCCTCGCGGCACTGTGTGACGACGGCGAGTGGGGCCACATGTGGCGTGACGTCCTTCAGCACCGCTTCAAGGGGGACGGCCCGCTGGCCGGGCACGCACTCGGGAACCTGCTCATCGTCTCCCTCTGGGACCTGCTCGGGGAGACCGTCGGCGGCCTGGACCTGGTGGGCCGGCTGCTCGACTCCCGCGGCCGGGTGCTGCCCATGGCGGCCGTGCCCCTCGAGATCGAGGCGGATGTCCTCGGGCACGCCCCCGGGGAGCCGGACCGGGTGACCACCCTGCGCGGCCAGCACCGGGTCGCGTCGTCACGGGGGCAGGTCCAGCGGGTCCGGATCACCCCCGCCGACCCGCCGACCCCTCCGGAGACTCTTCAGGCGGTCCTCGACGCGGACTGGGTCGTCATCGGTCCCGGCTCATGGTTCACCTCCGTCCTGCCGCACCTGCTGGTGCCAGGACTGCGCGAGGCACTGAGCACCACAGCCGCGCGCAAGGTGCTCAACCTCAATCTCGAGGTCAACACCGACGAGACGAAGGGCTTCCGGACCCAGGACCACCTCGACTCCCTCGCCACGCATGCGCCGGCGCTGCGGGTGGACATCGTGCTTGCCGACCCCAGCGTGCTTCGTGATGACGAGGACGCGGTCCGGGAGGCGGCGTCCCGGCTCGGCGCCGAGCTGGTCGCCGTGACGGTGTCCACAGTCGGCAGCCCCGGTCACCACGATTCCCTCCGGCTGGCAGCCGCCTACCGGGACCTGATCGGTTAGTGTGCCGATCGGGACGGGCCCGGGGCAGCGGGTTCCACCGGCGGACGACGGGCGAGGCGAGTGGCAGGATGGCGAGCATGGCAATGACGGTGAAGGTCAAGGACGAGCTCAGCCGGTACGAGGTGACCAAACCGTGTTGCCGCAAGGCGGAGGTCTCCACGACGCTGCGGTTCGCCGGCGGCCTGCACATCGTCGGCGGCAAGATCGTCGTGGAGGCGGAGCTCGACACCGCGAACGCGGCCCGGCGGCTGCGCAAGTCCGTCGCCGACGTGTACGGCCACCGCTCCGAGGTCCTCGTCATGTCCGCCGGCGGGTTGCGGCGGGGCAGTCGCTACGTCGTCCGCATCGTCGAGGACGGCGCCACCCTGGCGCGGCAGACCGGGCTGGTCGACTCCCGCGGCTGGCCGGTCCGGGGCCTTCCGCCGAAGGTCGTCAACGCGTCGGCCTGCGACTCCGAGGCCGCCTGGCGGGGGGCGTTCCTCGCCCACGGCTCGCTGACCGAGCCCGGACGGTCCGCGGCCATGGAGGTCACCTGTCCCGGCCCCGAGGCGGCCTTGGCCCTCGTCGGAGCTGCTCGCCGACTCGGCGTCCAGGCCAAGGCGCGCGAGGTCCGCGGGGTCGACCGGGTCGTCATCCGTGACGGGGACGCGATCGCCGTCATGCTGACCCGGCTTGGCGCCCATGATGCGGTGATGGCGTGGGAGGAACGCCGGATGCGACGCGAGGTGCGCGCCACCGCGAACCGGCTCGCGAACTTCGACGACGCCAACCTGCGCAGGTCCGCCCGGGCCGCCGTGGCAGCTGGAGCACGGGTCGAGCGGGCGATGGAGATCCTCGGCGAGGAGGTGCCGGAGCACCTGCGCGAAGCCGGCTCGCTGCGCCTGGCGCACAAGCAGGCCTCCCTCGAGGAGCTGGGCCAGCTCGCCCACCCGGCGATGACCAAGGACGCCGTCGCGGGGCGGATCCGTCGACTGCTCGCCATGGCGGACCGACGGGCGCAGGACCTCGGCGTCCCCGGCACCGATGCCAACCTCACCGCCGGGATGCTGGAGGCCTGACTCCGCGTCTCCCGGCGGAGGGCGTGCCGTTAGGGTTCAGGGGACACGCCTGCCAGGCCGGCTCCGGGCCCCGAGCCCGCGGCACGGCACCAACCCCCGGAAGGGTAGCGAGACCGTGACTGTTCGCGTAGGCATCAACGGCTTCGGCCGCATCGGGCGGAACTTCTTCCGCGCCGTCCAGGAGTCGGGCGCCGACATCGAGATCGTCGGCGTCAACGACCTGACCGACAACGCGTCCCTGGCCCACCTGCTCAAGTACGACTCGATCCTCGGGCGCCTCGGCAAGGACGTGACAGCCACCGAGAACGACATCACGGTGGGCGGGCACACCTTCCGCGCGTTCGCCGAGCGCGATCCCGGCGCCCTCACCTGGGGGGAGCTCGGGGCCGACATCGTCATCGAGTCCACCGGGCTGTTCACCGATGCGGACAAGGCGAAGGTGCACGTCGCCAACGGGGCGAAGAAGGTCATCATCTCCGCGCCGGCCAAGAACGAGGACGTGACCGTCGTCATGGGTGTCAACCATGAGGACTACGACCCGGGCAGCCACACCATCATCTCGAACGCCTCGTGCACGACCAACTGCCTCGCGCCGATGGCGAAGGTCATGGCTGACGAGTTCGGCATCGTCAAGGGGCTGATGACGACGATCCACGCGTACACCCAGGACCAGAACCTGCAGGACGGCCCGCACGCGGACCTGCGCCGGGCGCGGGCCGCGGCCATCAACATCGTCCCGACGTCGACCGGGGCCGCCAAGGCGATCGGTCTCGTGCTGCCCGAGCTGAAGGGCAAGCTCGACGGGTACGCCCTCAGGGTGCCGGTGCCCACGGGGTCGGCCACCGACCTGACCTTCGAGGCACGGCGGGAGACCACCGTGGACGAGGTCAACGCGGCCGTCGAGAAGGCCGCCGCCGGGCCCCTGAAGGGCTACCTGCTCTACACCGAGGACCCGATCGTCTCCTCCGACATCGTCGGGGACCCGCACTCGTGCATCTTCGACGCAGGCCTGACCAAGGTGATCGGCGACCAGGTCAAGGTCGTCGGCTGGTACGACAACGAGTGGGGCTACTCCAACCGCCTCGCCGACCTCGTCACGTTCGTCGGCGCCACGCTCTGAGCCACTCGTGAACACCATCGCGGACCTCGGTGACCTGCTCGGGCGCAGGGTGCTCGTCCGGTCCGACCTCAACGTGTCGATGGAGGACGCGATGATCACCGACGACGGCCGGATCCGGGCGTCCGTCCCGACCATCCGGACGCTGTCCGGGCGAGGCGCTCGGGTCATCGTCTGCGCTCACCTCGGCCGCCCCGACGGCGCCCCGGACCCGCGGTACTCCCTGGCACCCGTCGCCGCGCGCCTCGGGGAGCTGCTCGGCCGCGAGGTCGTCCTCGCTGCGGACACCGTGGGCGAGCGGGCCCAGGCCGCAGTCCGGGAGATGCACGACGGTGACGTCGTCATGCTCGAGAACCTGCGCTTCAACCCCGGGGAGACCGCCAAGACCGAAGCGGGGCGAGCGCAGTTCGCGGGCGAGCTCGCGGCGCTGGCCGACGTGTTCGTCTCGGACGGCTTCGGTGTGCTGCACCGGGCGCAGGCGTCCGTGTACGACGTGGCTCGGCTGCTCCCGCACGCCGTCGGCGGGCTGGTGGCCGCCGAGGTCGAGGTCCTGCAACGGCTGACCCGACACCCCGAGCGGCCGTACGCCGTGGTGCTCGGGGGCGCCAAGGTCTCCGACAAGCTCGGGGTCGTCGGCAACCTGCTCGGCACCGCCGACCGGCTGCTCATCGGGGGCGGCATGGCCTTCACGTTCCTCGCCGCCGAAGGGCTCGAGGTCGGGCGTAGCCTGCTCGAGCGGGACCAGGTGGGGGCGGTCCGGCGCCACCTCGAGCAGGCCCGGGAGCGCGGGGTGGAGGTCGTCCTTCCGGTGGACATCGTCGCGGCGACGGCGTTCTCCGCGGAGGGGGACCACGGGGTCGTCGACGCGGACAGCATCCCCGCCGACCGGATCGGGCTCGACATCGGGCCGCGCTCCGCGCAGCGGTTCGCCAGCAGGCTGGCTGACTGCCGCACCGTCTTCTGGAACGGGCCGATGGGCGCGTTCGAGATGGCCCCGTATGCCGCGGGCACCCGGGCGCTCGCGCAGGCCCTCGTCGAGGCGGGCAGCGCCGGCGCGCTCACCGTGGTCGGAGGCGGCGACTCGGCCGCGGCCGTTCGCCAGCTGGGGTTCTCCGACGAGCAGTTCGGGCACATCTCCACCGGCGGCGGCGCCAGCCTCGAGTACCTCGAGGGCAAGACCCTGCCCGGTCTGGCCGTGCTCGAGGAGCACGATGACGCGGTGGCCGGGTGATGGCACCGAGGGGAAGGGGCAGCGGGAAACGGGCTCCCGGCGCGGGTCGGGTCCCGCTGATGGCCGGCAACTGGAAGATGAACCTCGACCACCTCCAGGCCACCCACCTCGTGCAGAAGCTCGACTGGACCCTGCAGGACGCCAGGCACGACTACGGCGCCGTCGAGGTGACGGTCCTGCCGCCGTTCACCGACCTGCGCTCCGTGCAGACGCTCGTCCAGGGGGACAGGATGTCGATGACCTACGGGGCCCAGGACCTGTCCGCGCACGCATCCGGCGCGTACACCGGAGAGGTCTCCGCAGCCTTCCTGGCCAAGCTCGGATGCACCTACGTCGTCGTCGGCCACAGCGAGCGCCGCGAGCACCACCTGGAGGACGATGGAGTCGTCAACGCGAAGGTGCAGGCGGCGCTCGCTCATGGCCTCGCCCCGATCCTGTGCTGCGGCGAGCCCCTCGACGTGCGCACGGAGGGCCGGCAGGTGGCCCACGTGCTCGGCCAGCTGGACGCCGCCCTCGCCGGTGTCGCCAAGGAGCAGGCGCGCTCGGTCGTCGTCGCCTACGAGCCGGTCTGGGCGATCGGCACCGGTGAGGTGGCCACGCCGGACGACGCGCAGCAGGTCTGCTCGGCGGTTCGGACCCGGCTCGCCGAGCTCTACTCCGGGGACGTGGCCGACGGCGTGCGCATCCTCTACGGCGGCTCGGTCAAGGCGAGCAACGTCGCCGCGATCATGGCGCAGGACGACGTGGACGGTGCGCTCGTCGGGGGTGCCTCCCTCGACGCAGCGGAGTTCGCCTCCATCTGCCGCTACCGGGAGCACCTGGGCAGGGGTCAGGTATCCTGACCGTTGCTGCTCCCCGCGAGCGGCACGACGACCTCAAGACCAGATGGGACGACCTGCGTGAACGCGGTGAAGATCAGCCTCCAGGCCCTGCTCGTCGTGTCGAGCCTGTTCCTGACGCTGCTCATCCTCCTGCACAAGGGCAAGGGCGGGGGGCTCTCCGACATGTTCGGCGGTGGCATCTCGACCTCGCTGGGCGGGTCATCGGTCGCCGAGCGCAACCTCGACCGGTTCACCATCGCCGTGGCGCTGGTCTGGTTCACGGCCGTCGTCGGCCTCGGGCTGCTCGAACGATTCGCGGTCTGAGAGGACATGGCTGATGGCAAGCGGTAGCGCAATCCGTGGGAGCAGGGTGGGAGCGGGCCCGATGGGCGAGGCGGAGCGCGGTGACGTGGCTCCCCGCGTTCTCGTGTCGTACTGGTGCGCCAACGGGCACGAGACGCGGCCCAGCTTCGCCGAGGAGCCGGCCCTCGTGCTGCCCGAGCACTGGGACTGCCCCCGGTGCGGGCTACCCGGCGGCCAGGACCGGGACGCGCCGCCGGCCGCGCCGAAGGTCGAGCCGTACAAGACGCACCTCGCCTATGTCAAGGAGCGGCGCAGCGACGCCGACGGCAGGGCGATCCTCGACGAGGCACTGACGACACTGCGGGAGCGCCGGCTGATCCAGTGAGCCGGGGTGACCGGCCGGTTCCGCCGGCCCGGCCCGGGGCGACGGCGGTAACCGCGTGTCAGGAGGACCAGGCGTCCGCCTCGTGACCACCCCTGACGTTGGTATCCCGTGGCGCCGGCCCTCCTATCGCTGGCCGAGCCGGTGCAGGCGGTCGAGCGCCGGGGGCACCCGGGCCGCGGCGTCCCGGTCCAGGAGCCAGACGGTCGAGCGGGTGCCGTGGACCGCGCCGGCGGGGGCCTGCACCCGGTCCGCTCCGGATAGGGCAAGGCCGACGGCGTCGGCCTTGTCCGTGCCGGACACGAGCAGCCAGACGTCCCTGGCGCGGGCCAGTGCGCGGAACGTCAGCGACACCCGCTCCGGCGGCGGCTTGGGCGCGCCGCGCACCCCGATGACGCTGCGGGCGTCCTCCCCGAGTCCGGGGTGCTGCGGGAAGAGGGAGGCGACGTGGGCGTCCGGGCCCACCCCGAGCAGCAGGACGTCGAACTCGGGCACGTCGTGCCCGGCAGGTGCAGAGTCTGCCAGCTGCGCGGCATACCAGCGGGCCGCCTCGTCCGGGTCGGCGGCCCGGTCGGGACCGGGGACGGGATGGACCCGGGCGGGGTCGAGGGGGACGGCGTCGAGCAGCGCCGCCCGCGCCTGCGTCTCGTTGCGGTCCGGGTCCCCGGCCGGGAGGAAGCGCTCGTCACCCCACCACAGTGTCGTCCGGCGCCAGTCGACCACCTCCCTGAGGGGGCTGGCGGCGACCGACTCGAGGATGGCGGAGCCCATCGTGCCGCCGGTGAGCACGACGTGCGCCTCGCCCCGCGCGGCCTGGGCGTCGGCGCCGGCGGTGACGAGCCGCGCCGCGGCCGCCGCGGCGAGCAGGTCCCAGTCCGGGTGGATGACGACGAGCGGCTCGGCGGACACCAACTCGTCGACCGCCGCGACCGCTTCCTGACAAAAGGCTCGCGGGGGGTTG
>JBPCOG010000098.1:0-2244 GCA_051000455.1 Lapillicoccus sp.
AGCACCGTCACCGTCATCGGCAACACCGGGGACGACATCACCCTGTTCGGCCTGCGGGTCTGTCCGGACCTGGACACCATCCTCTACACCCTCGGCGGCGGGATCCACGAGGGCCAGGGCTGGGGCCGTGCGGACGAGACGTTCTCCGTCCAGGGGGAGCTGGCGGCATACGGGGTGCAGCCCCAGTGGTTCGGCCTCGGGGACAAGGACGTCGGCACCCACGTCGCGCGCTCCATGTGGCTGGGCCAGGGGGACTCGCTCTCCACGGTGACCGCGCGCCTCGCCGCGCGCTGGGGCCTGCCGGCCCTCGGGGTGACCCTGCTGCCGATGACCGACACCCCGGTGGAGACCCACGTCGTCATCGACGACGAAGCCGGCCGGCGGGCGGTGCACTTCCAGGAGTGGTGGGTCAGGCTGCGGGCGGCCGCGCCCGCCCAGCGCTTCGTCGTCGCCGGCATGGACCGGGCCGCGCCCGCGCCGGGGGTCCTCGACGCGATCCGCCACGCGGACCTCATCCTGCTGCCACCCAGCAACCCGGTGGTCTCCATCGGCATCATCCTCGGCGTCCCGGGCGTGCGCGACGCCCTGCGGGGGGCCCGCGCCCCGGTCGTCGGCGTCTCGCCGCTGATCTCCGGACGCCCGGTGCGCGGTCACGCCGACGTGTGCCTGGCGGCCATCGGCGTCGGGTCCACCACCGCGGCGGTCGCCGGGCTGTACGCCGACTTCCTCGACGGCTGGCTCGTTGACGAGGCCGACGCCGGCGTCACCGCGTCCCTCACTTCGTCCCCCACCTCGTCGCAGCGCCCCACCATCGTCGCGAGGCCGCTGCTCATGACCGACCTCGCGGCGGCGGCCGACATCGCCGGCGCCGCCGTCGACCTCGGCGAGCACCTGCACGGAGCCAAGCGGTGACGGTGACGATCCTGGCAGTGCCCGGCATCCCCGAGGTGCGGGAGGGGGACGACCTCGCAGTGCTCATCGGCGACGCCCTCGCGTCGAGCGGCCTGCGGCTCGCCGACGGGGACGTTCTCGTCGTCTCCAGCAAGGTCGCGTCCAAGGCGATGGGCCTGACCGCTGCGCCGACGGACCCGGACGCAGTGGTCGCGGCCGAGAGCGAGGCCGTCGTCGCCGAACGGCTCGCGGGCGCCAGGCTGACCAGGGTGGTGCGGGCCCGGGCCGGCCCGGTGATGGCGGCGGCCGGTGTCGACGCGTCCAACACCGGCGGCCGTGACGTCCTCCTCCTCCTCCCGCACGACCCCGACGCGGTATGCCGTGACCTGCACGCCCGCCTGTCCCGCCGCACCGGCGTGGGCCGCCTCGCAGTGGTGCTCAGCGACACGGCCGGTCGCCCGTGGCGGGTCGGCCAGACCGACTTCGCCCTCGGGGCCCACGGCCTGCTGGTCTGCGAGGACCTGCGCGGGGGCGGCGACGCCGACGGCCGCCCGCTGCGGGTCACCCAGCGCGCCGTCGCCGACGAGATCGCCGCCGCCGCGGACCTCGTCAAGGGCAAGACCAGCGCGCTTCCGGTCGCCGTCGTCCGGGGTCTCGGCGACCTCGTGCCCGGCGGCGGGGCGCGCCCGCCCGGGGCCAGGTCGCTGCTGCGGGAGGGCGACGAGGACTGGTTCCGGCAGGGCTGCTGGGAGGCGGTGCGGGCGGCACTCGGCGTCGAGCCGGGTTCCGGGCTCTCCGCCCGGCTCGGCATCGCCTCGACGGCGCCCGAGGAGCCGGCCACGCGAGTCGCGCGGGCGGTTGCCGTGGCGGTCCACGACATGCCCGGCGTGGGGGTCGACGTCGGCGAGCAGGACCTCGTCGTCACCGGCGACGACGACTTCACGCTCGGGGTGGCGACGGCCCGGCCGCTGGCGGCGCTGCGCGGCGAACGCCTGACCGGCACGGTGCACCACCGCACGGCCGCCGCGGTGACGCTGCGGCTTCATGCGCACCAGGGCTGAGCTCAGCGCGGGAGGGGGGTCCGCGGTGCCATCCGCGGCCCGCGGCGGGGACGCATGGCGCCGGCCAGCTCGAGCAGGCGCTGGACGCGGTACCGGTGCCCCGCGTACGGCTCGAGCAGCACGGCCAGCCCCGCGTCGTCGAGCTCCTCCCCCAGCAACACCCAGCCGATGTTCCTCGCGACGTGGTAGTCACCGAAGCTGACCGCGTCCGGGTCGCCGAGCACCCGCTGCGCCACCTCGGCGGCGGTCCAGCCTCCCACCCCCGGGACGGACTGCATCCTCCCGCGGGCCT
>JBPCOG010000154.1:0-12449 GCA_051000455.1 Lapillicoccus sp.
CGAACGACCCGCGCAGGTGCCCCACGGCATACGGGCCGATGGCGAAGCCGAGCAGCACGTGCAGGGCAGCCGTCCCGACCGATACGGTGACGAGGCCCCGGGTGAGCACCTGCGAGAGGTCGAAGTCGTAGCGCAGCCAGCTTGCCGCGAAGATCGACGCGACCCAGACGACGGGGTCGACGCCGGCCCACACCAGGCGGTATGGGTTCTGGCTCGTCGACCTGCGCCTCAACCCGGTCTCTCCTCGTCTCGCGGCGATGCGGGGCGATCTCGTGCGTCGCCCAGGAGGTGACCCACGGGGGGTCGGCCGTGAGGCGGCGTCCGATGGGCCCGCTACAGGGACCTACGATAACGGACGCACGCGCCGTAGTCCGGGAGGAACCCCGACTGCCGGGCGGCGGCCAAGGTCGGCGCCTGCGCGTCCTTGTCCGACAGGATGGGGACGAACCCCCCCGGCAGGGCGAGCCCGATGGCCGGGTCGAGCGGGGTCAGCCCGCGTTCCCCTGCGGGGTTGAACACGGTGGAGCACAGGTAGAGCGCCGTGCCGTCCTCGAGGCAGGCGAGGACGTGCCCCAGGCCCTCGGAGAGGTAGACCGCGCGCCTGTCGACGGCGTCGAGCCGGACGCTGTCCCACTGGCCGAAGGTCGGCGACCCGACTCGGACGTCGACGACGAAGTCGGTGAACACCCCACCCGTTGCGGTGACGTACTTCCCCTGGGACGGGGGCACGTCGGCGTAGTGGATGCCCCGGACTGCTCCCGCCGTGGAGACCGAGATGTTGGTCTGCCGCACGACGAGGTCGTGCCCGATGTGCTCGGCGAGGTGGTCGACGCGGAAGCCCTCGGCGAACACGCCACGGGGGTCCGTGAACTGCTGCGGGGTGACCTCCCAGGCCCCCTCGATCCGGAGCGGTCGGATCTGCATCCCCCAAGAGCCCCCTCCCCGTCGAGCAGTCCGTCGATCCTATGTCCCCTCAGCGGGGCAGCCGGTCACCCGGTAGAGGCGCATCTGCCCGGACTGGGCCACGAGGGTTGTCAGCGGGAAGCCGGGTGGAACCTCCATGCCGGGAGCCGGGGACTCGAGGATCAGCCCGTCCCGAAAGGTGCGCCCGCCGTTGAGCACCCACCCGATCCGGTCGGCCAGCAGCATCGTGCAGAGTCGCTCGCGGTCCGTCTCGACAACCAGGTTGGACCGGAGGTAGACCCCGTGGGGTGTCGCCGAGCTGTCGTCCGTCGCGAGCGTGAAGACGGCGTGCCGTCCGGTGTAGGCGTAGATCAGTGCCGACCCGTCGCGCGGGTTGTTGAGGATGTACTCGTCACTGCGGACCCACCTGTCCAGCTGCGAGAAGAAGGCCGCCTCGTCAGGGCCCACCAGGCTACGCACCGGGTCCAGCGAGGCGCCGACGTACTTGGAGCTGAGATAGCTGGCGGGCGACGGGACGAAGGCGCCCGCGGTGACGGCGACGGCGACGAGGGACAGCACCGCGACGGTGCGACGCGACGGGGTCCGGCCGCCGGCCGGGTGGGAGCGCGAGGAGAGGCGCGGGAAGACGCGCGACTCGAGGAACTGCCAGACCCCCCGGGCCCCCATCACCGCAAGCGGCACGCCGACCAGGGGAGCCATGGTCGCGCTGCGGTACCGGTCGCCGTACCAGAGGCGAGAGACCTCGGTGACCCAGCCGTCGCGCAGGCTGGCCGTGGCGACGTCGACGAGGGCGGCGACGGCGTAGGCCACCACCAGCCACCCGGTCCGGCCGGACCGCAGGGCCAGCACGGCGCCGACCAGCAGGAGGGCTGCGCCGAGGACCTCGCGCACCGTGTGGTTCGGGCCGCCGACGAGGTAGCCGACCAGGCCGGCGCCGACCGGCTGGGTGACCGGCCAGTCGATGGCGGTGAACTTCGGGGAGCTGCCCAGCAGCGCAAGGGCGGACAGGCCGAGGACCGCGAGGCCCAGGCCGGCGACGGCGATGCGGACCGCGCGGACGGGGGAGCCGGACCGCAGCCCCGCCAGCGCGCGCCGGGCGACGAACGCGAGCCAGATGACGAGCAGGACCGGCAGGACGAGCAGCAGGCTCCGCGGCTGGAAGAGGGCCATGCCGGCCACGCCGGAGGCGCAGAACAGCACCGAGCCCGCCCGGCTGGTGGGACGGCACCCGAGGCCGAGGAGTCCGACGGCGCCGGCGAGAAGCAACGCCGTGAACGCCGCCGCGCCGGCGCTCGGCCAGAGGACCCCCCAGCCAAGGGGAGCCCACGGCATCCCCCAGAAGCCCAACGAGAGCAGGGCGGTCGCTGCCAGCAGGCGCGGCGACCCGCCGAGGAGCCGGTTGACGAAGAGGACCATGGTGCTGGGCCACAGGGCTCCCGCCAGGAGGACCGCCGCGACGTTGCTGGCGAGGACGGCGTCGCTGCCCAGCAGCTGCATGACGACAGCGGCGACGGACTGGAAGCCGGACGGGTAGTAGGGGACGGGTACCCGCCCGGCGACCGAGAAGTCCAGGGCATGCGAGGGGCTGGACACCCCTGACTCCGTGATGTACCGGACCGCGTTCTGGTGGGCCAGCCCGTCCCAGGTCTGGGAGGCGGTCTCGAGGGTCCACCCGGTAGCCATCAGGAAGACGAGGGTGCTCAGCACGACGGTGCCGAGGAGGACCAGGCCGAACAGCTCCGGCCTCGGCGGTCCGTCGCCCGCGGCGGCCGCGGGACCCGGCCGGGGGCGAGCGGAGCGAGGGAGGGCGCGGCGGACGAGCAGCCCGGTGAGTCCCACAGCCGCGAAGGCGCCGGCGACGCTCGGGAGCGAGAACGAGAGCCGGCCGAGCGGCAACACCAGTGCCCAGGCCGCGATGAGGGCGAACGCAACCGGTGTCGCAGCGGGTGCGGCCATCCGCGGCCGGAGACCCCACCCCCTGGCAACGAGGTAGCCGGCGCCGGCCAGCACGGTCCACGAGACCAGGACCCCGCTCAGCCCGACCAGTGCATCCAAGACGGAGTTCTCCAACCGACGGGGCAGCCCTGCGTCGGATCCTAGCCGCGCCGCCCGGCTGGCCGCTGCCGGGGCGCGGGCGTGCGGACAGGTCGCCGGGACGAGCGGTCGGTCAGGGCCGGCCCCTCTCGCGGAGCAGCCGCTGCAGGTAGCTGCCGTACCCGCTCTTGACGAGCGCGCTGGCCAGTGCTTCGAGCTCAGCGTCCGTGATCCAGCCGTTGTGCCAGGCAACCTCCTCGGGACAGCCGATTTTTTGGCCCTGCCGGGCCTCGATGACCTGGACGAACTGGCTGGCCTCGATGAGGCCCTGGAAGGTCCCGGTGTCGAGCCAGGCGGTACCCCGGGGCAGCACGGTGACGACGAGGCTGCCGCGCTGCAGGTAGGCCTCGTTGACAGCGGTGATCTCGAGCTCCCCGCGGGCGCTGGGCTCGAGCTCTCGGGCGATCTTCACGACGTCGTTGTCGTAGAAGTAGATCCCGGGCACGGCGTAGCTCGACTTCGGCTCGGCGGGTTTCTCCTCGATGGAAAGCACCGCGCCGTCCGCGCCGAACTCGACGACCCCGTACGCCGACGGCTCGCTGACGTGGTACGCGAAGATGTGCCCGCCGGAGAGCTCCGTGTTCTGCTGCAGCGACGTGCCGAGACCGGTGCCGTGGAAGATGTTGTCCCCGAGCACCAGCGCGACCGAGTCCCGGCCGATGAAGTCCGCCCCGATGAGGAACGCCTGGGCCAGTCCCTCGGGCCGCGGCTGCACGGCATACGAGATGGCGATCCCCCACTGCGAGCCGGTGCCGAGGAGGCGACGGAACTGCTCGGCGTCGCCGGGCGTGGTGATGACGAGCACCTCGCGGATCCCGGCCATCATCAAGGTGGTGAGCGGGTAGTAGACCATCGGCTTGTCATAGACCGGCATCAGCTGCTTGCTGATCCCCTTGGTGATCGGGTGCAGGCGGGTGCCGGAGCCGCCCGCCAGCACGATCCCCTTCATGACGGGCAAGGCTAACGGTCGCCGGTCCCCGGGGCGCCCTCGCTAGGGTCGCACCATGCGGATCATCGTGGCGGGAGCCGGTGGGATGCTCGGCCAGGACCTCGTAGCCGTCCTGCGCGGGCGCGGGCACGCCGTGACCGCCGCGGCCCGGGCGCACCTCGATGTCACGGACCCGCTCTCGTGCGCCTCCGCCGTCGCCGGGCACGAGGTGGTCGTCAACTGCGCGGCGTACACGGCCGTCGACGACGCCGAGGGCAACGAGCCGCTCGCCTTCGCCGTCAACGCCGCCGGGGCGGCGGTGCTGGCGCGGGCGGCGCGCAACGCGGGCGCGCGAATGGTGCACCTGTCGACGGACTACGTCTTCTCGGGAAACGCGAGTGCTCCGTATGCCGAGGACGCGCCCCTCGCGCCGGTGTCCGCCTACGGCCGGAGCAAGGCGGCGGGGGAGTGGGCGGTCCGCGCGGAGTGCCCGGACTCGTTCGTCGTCCGGACGGCGTGGCTCTACGGCGCCGGGGGACCCAGCTTCGTCCGGACGATGGCCGGGCTCGCCGCCCGGCACGAGACGCTCGACGTCGTCGACGACCAGCGGGGCCAGCCGACGGCGACGAGCGACCTCGCGCGCTTCATCGGGGCCCTCGTCGAGTCGGACGCCCCGCCCGGGGCCTACCACGGCACCTGCGAGGGCGAGACGACGTGGTGCGGCCTGGCCCGGGAGGTCTTCCGGCTGTTGGGGCTCGACCCCGGGCGGGTCAGGCCGACGACCACCGAGGCCTACCCGCGGCCGGCGCGCCGCCCGGCATACTCCGTCCTGGGCCACGCGAAGTGGACGGCGCACGGCCTGCCGCCGATGCCCGGCTGGCAGTCGGCGCTCGCGGCGACCATCGCCGACGTCGTCGCGGACCCACAACGGCCCACTGTCTAGAGTGAGCGGCATGCTCGCCGTCTACGCCGCCAGCCAGAGCCCGGACGACCCCCTGAGCGGGCGGGTCGTCGGCGAGCGGCCCGCGCCGGAGCCGCGACCCGGCTGGTCGGTCGTCACCATCCGGGCCGCGGCCCTCAACCACCACGACGTGTGGTCCCTGCGCGGCGTGGGCCTGCCGGCCGACCGGCTCCCGATGGTCCTCGGCTGCGACGGCGCCGGCCTCGACGAGGACGGCGACGAGGTCATCGTCCACGCCGTCGTGCCGAGCGAGGGCTGGCAGGGCGACGAGACCCTCGACCCCAGGCGGACGCTGCTGTCCGAGCTGCACGACGGCACTCTGGCGGAGCAGGTCGCCGTCCCCACCGCGAACCTCGTGCCCAAGCCGAAGGACCTGTCGTGGGAGGCCGCCGCGTGCCTGTCGACCGCTTGGCTCACGGCATACCGGATGCTCTTCACCAACGCGGCGGTGTCCCCGGGCGCGACCGTGCTCGTGCAGGGCGCCGGCGGCGGCGTCTCCACCGCGCTCGTCCAGCTCGGCTCGGCCGCCGGCTACCGGATGTGGGTGACCAGTCGCGACGAGGCGAAGGGCGACCGGGCGGTGCAGATCGGCGCGGAGCGGGCGTTCGCGTCGGGGGCGCGGCTGCCGGAGCGGGTCGACGCGGTCATGGAGACGGTCGGGGCCGCGACGTGGTCGCACTCGGTGAACTCGCTCAACCCGGGCGGCACGATCGTCATCTGCGGCGCGACGTCCGGTGATGCACCGGCGAAGGCGGAGCTGACGAAGATCTTCTTCAAGCAGCTGCGCGTCGTCGGGTCGACGATGGGCACCCGCGGCGAGCTGGCTCGGCTCGCGGCCTTCGTCGAGCAGCGGGGGATCGCGCCCGTCATCGACCGGGTGAGGCCGCTGGCCGAGGCCCGAGACGGGTTCGCCGCAATGGTGGACGGAGACGTCTTCGGCAAGGTGGTCTTCACGGTCGGCTGACGCGCAGCCTCAGGGCCTGGCCAGCTGCACCGGGGTCGCCCGGCCGCTGACGACGAGCAGCGCACGACCGGGGACGGGGTCCGTGGGCGGTGGCGTGCGCACTCCCAGCAGGTCGGCGTCCCCCGGGTTGACGCGCCCCAGCAGCAGTCCGCTGCGCCAGCGGGCCAGCTCGACGTGGACCCCCCGCGACGCGGCCAGCAGCCCGGTGGGGGTCGCCGCCGCCACGAGCATCCCGCCGTCCTCGTCGAGCAGCCGGAGGATCTCCAGCAGCGCAGGCTCGACCGGCGCGCCTACCGTGCCCTCTGCGTCGTCGACGAGCACGGCGAGGTCGGGGTGCGCCCTGCGCAGCGCGACGAGCCCCGGGGCATCGCCGACCGGGAGGACGCCGAGCACCCCGTCGACACCGGCCAGCGCGGACAGCGGAGACGGCGAAACGGTGACCGCGACCACCGGGCGCCCGGCGGCGGCCAGCAGGCGCGCCACCACCGTGAGCACGCTGGACCGTCCGCTGCCCATCGGTCCGAGGACCAGAGCCCGCCGGCCAGCCTCCCGAAGCAGGAAGCCGACCGGCGCCACGTCGTCGCCGCCGACCCCGAGGAGCACGGCGTCGCGGGAGACCCGGTGCCGGGGGTCCATCATCAGCGCCGACAGGGCGAGGGAGCCGGGGAGGGCTTCGACGCGCCACGGCAGCCGAGCCGGCTCGAGCCCGTCCCAGCGGTCGCGGGCCGTCGCGGCGAGGGCCGCGAGGCGGGCCGACTGCCCTGGACCCGACAGGTCCGCGCAGAGCACGGCGAGCTGGACCTCCCGGTGGTCGCCGGCGTGCAGGGCCCGCCCGGGCGGCTGCCACCCGGGGACCGCCCCGTCCGGGATCCCGGCCAGGGCGAGGTCCATCGGGTCGGGCATGGCGAGCACCAGCCGGGTCGCGAGCACGGAGGTGAGCCGTCCGAGCAACAGCGCGCGGCCGCCGGTGACGGCCACCCGGAGCCCGGCCGCCTCGCCCTCCCGGGCCAGTCGGAGCAGGTCCTCGAGGGGGCGTCCGTGGTCCACCAGCTCGAGGCAGCCGCCCACAGCCTCCCAGCCGTCGACGAGCAGCACGAGGTAGGGCAACGCCGTGGTCCCGGTGGCCCGCGCGTGCGCGCGCTGCTCGGTCAGCGATGCGAAACCGGCGCCGGACAGTGCCTCCCGGCGCCGCGTCACGCTCTCGAGCAGGCGCGCGAGGAGACGCTGGACTCGCACGACGTCGTCGTTGCGCACGACCGCACCGACGTGCGGGAGTCCGGTGAGCGCGCCGAGCGCGCCGTCGTGCACGGCATAGAGGTGGACGTCGGCGGGGGACAGGTGCGCGGCGACCTGACCGCCGATGGTGCGCAGCAGGGTCGTCCGCCCGCTACGGGCGCCGCCCGCGACGCCGAGGTGACCGCCGGCGCGCAGGTCCCAGACGAAGGGTGGCTGCGCCTGTCCCAGCGGGTCGTCCGAGAGGCCGATCGTCAGGGCGTCCTCGGCGGGGGGCAGTGCCCGGACGTCGACGACGTCGGGCAGTGGCGGCAGCCAGGGGGCCGGGACCCGGGGTATGCCGTCCGCCGCCGCAGCGGCGCAGGTGGCCTCGACGACCGCCTGCAGGTCTGTCCGGCCGGTGCCGCCGGCGGGGAGGGGACCGCCGGCCGGCCGGTCGCCGAGGGCTTCCCAGGGCAGGTCGGTCACCGTGACCCGTGCCGCGCGGAGGGGCGGAGCGGTGCCGCCGACCCGGGCCGCCTGGAACTGCACCAGCGGGGTGGCGGGGCTGCGGAGGTACCCGCGGCCGGGGCTGTGCTCGGGGATGCCGGCGGCGTCAGGACTGTCGATGACGTCGCTCGAGTCGATCCGGTCGCGGACGCGCAGCGCGACCCGGAGGCTGACGTTGGCCCGGATGTCGGCCGTGACGACCCCGGCGGGGCGCTGGGTGGCGAGGACGAGGTGCACCCCCAGGGACCGGCCGACGGCGGCGATCCGCACGACGCCGTGGACGAAGTCCGGCAGCTCCTCGGCGAGCACGCGGAACTCGTCGATGACGAGCACGAGGCGGGGCAGTCCCGGGTCCCGCGGTCCGGCGAGGGCGTGGTACTCGTCGATGTCCCTGGCCCCGAGAGCGCGCAGCAGGCGTTCCCGGCGCCGCAGCTCCGCCCTGAGCGAGACGAGCGCGCGTTGCGTCAGGTGGCCGTCGAGGTCCGTGACCACGCCGACCGTGTGTGGCAGGCGGGCGCAGTCGGTGAACGCCGACCCGCCCTTGTAGTCGACGAGCACGAAGCTCATCTCGTCCGGCCGGTTGCCCAGCGCCAGCGACGCGATGAGCGTCTGGAGCAGGTCGGACTTGCCGGCGCCCGTGGTGCCGCCGACCAGCGCGTGCGGACCGTCGCGCCGCAGGTCGACGGTGAGGACCCCGTCGACGGTGACGCCGAGCACCGCCCTGGTGCTGCGGGGCTCACGGCACCAGGCCTAGGAGAGCCCTCGCGCCGAGAGTCGCCCGGCGCCCACCAGCTCGACCAGCCGCGCGGTGGCCGGCAGCCGGGCCCGGGCCGTCTCGGGAGTGGCGTCCCTCAGCGGGGCCAGGGCGCGGGCGAACCGCTGCGCCCACAGCTCGCCCACCTCGTCGGCGACCATGTCCAGCACTGGCCCGGTTCCGGCGCGTCGCACGGTGGCGGTTGCCTCGGCTGCGGCGGAACCGGCGGTCGCGGCGCTTGTGGTGGCGGTGGTGGGGGCCGTGGCGGCGGCGGTGGCGGTGGTGGCGGTGGCGGCAGACGAGGCAGCGGGCACCGGCGCCGACGCGAGCTCGATGACCGCCCGGGTCTCCACGGGAAGCCCGGCAGTGTCCCGCTCGATGCCGATGAAGGCGAACCCGAGCGCCGGTCCGTGCTCGAGCAGCACGCTGAGTCCCGGCACGGCACGGAGTCGTTCCGTGCCGTCGAGGACCACGACCGTCCACGGTCCCGACCAGCCGCCGTCGTGGCGCTCCTCGCCGCGGGCCGCCAGCACCGCCGTGAGCTCGCTGACCCGTCGGGGGACCTGGTCGCCGCCAGCGGCCAGGACGCCGACGAGGTTGTGGCAGCCGGCTGCGGCGTCGGCCCGGTTGTGCGGCAGGTATGCCGTCCAGCCCCAGTCGCGCCCGCTCCCGGGGTGCGCGGTCAGGACGACCAGCCGGACGTCGAGGGGGGAATGCCACGCCGCGACCTGGGCGACGAGGGCCCTGGCGACGCCGAGGGCGCTGTGACGCCGGCCCGCGACGGCGATGACACCCAGGCGGCGCAGGTCGAGGGTGACTGGCACGTCGCCGAGGAGGGGCTGGTCCCCGGTCCGCGCCGGGCTGGAGGACGGGCTGCCTACCCGGGTGGAGGCGGGCAGCGTGCCGGTGCCGACGCGCAGCTCGAGGGCGTCCGGGTCGGTGCGCTGGCGCTGCCACAGCTGCGCCTGCGGACCGGCGGCGACGCGCAGCAGCATGGCCGGGTCGGGATGAGCCTCGCGGCGCGCCCTGGCCTCCCGGGCGAGCGCGTCAGCCAGCTCTGCCTCGGCCCGGGCAAGGCACTCCCGGTACTCGCCCATCGCCCGTCCCCGGCTGCGCCGTCCGCCGCGCCGTCCGCCGCGCCGCTCGCTGAGCCAGGTGCCGATCATCAGCACCGGTGACATGAGCCCGAGGAGCAGCATCGTCGGGCTCCGGGTGACGAGGGCCAGGACGCCGGAGAGCACGAGCGGCAGGAGGATCGCCGGGACCGCCAGCGGGTTCCGGGGGGGCTTGCCGACCGGTGCCGGGAAGTCGACGACGCGGCTGGTCTCCTCGTATGGGAACCGCGGCTGGCGGTTGACCAGGAGGTGGCCGGCGCCGTCACCCGTGGTGGCGCAGGGCAGCCCCGAGGGGATGCGCAGACGCAACGTCGACCGCCCGACCAGCAGTGCGGCCCCCACCGGTAGTTCCATGGGTTCCGTGCCCACCTCACCGCCGTCGATACGGGTCCCGTTGGTCGAGCCGAGGTCGGTCACCGTCACCCGGGTGGAGCCGACCGATACCAGCGCGTGCACCCGGGAGAGCTCCGGGTCCGCCACCCGCAGGACCGTCTCGGCAGCGCGTCCGAGCCGGTGCTCCCCTGGCGGCAGCCGGAAGACGTGGCCGCAGTCGGGGCCGCCGACGACGTGCAGCTCGAGCACCCCGGCGGCCAGGCGGCGGGCGGGCAGCCCCGGCATCCCGATGGTGACCACTGCGCCGTCGAGCAGCGGAGCCGCCCCGACCCGGGCACTCGCGGAGACCGGGAGGCCCCCGGCGTAGAGGGTTGGAGGGACGGGTGGCGCAGCCTGCTCCCCGCGCCCGGGTGCCGGATCCGGCGACAGCGCGCTGGCGAGCTCGGCTGCGGTCGCCCCCTCCGGGGTGTCGACGAGCAGCTCGCGGGCCACCGGGTGCGCGCGTGGGTCTGCCACGGTCAGCCTGATCCGCACCGGCCCCCCTTCGAGCGTTTGCCGCAGTCCCCCATCAGACCCCGCGGGCGCGTGGGCGGGCCGACGTTGTCCAAAGGCGGGTGTCGTCCGGGAAATAGACGGTGGCGGGTCCAATCCGGTGCAGAGCCCGTTCCGAATGACCCGTAAGGGGCGACACCGGTACCGGCTGGGGAACACGTTCGGGACGGGGTCGGGGTCGGTCCCGTGGCTACACAACGAAGCGCCTTCTCCTCGGCGGCGGAACCTCCTAGCCGCCGCCGGTTCGGGTTTGCTGGCGAGACGTCGAGCCCACGCCCGGGGCCGATGACCGCCTCACCCGAGGCGACGGCCGCCGCGGCACTACCGTGCCGCGGCGGCTACCGTCGTCCGCCTGGTGCTCGTGGCTCCGGTGCCGTCCGCAGGATGCCCACTGACCGGCATACCTTCGCGTTGCGCGGGCATACCTTCGCCGCGAGCGACACCACCGGTTCCCGACCGCCTGTCCACAGGGGGTTCAACCGCCGAGTGCCATGCGGGCAGATTCGTTCTACTCTTGCTGTGCCGGGGGCGGCGGGGCCCTTCGGCGCTGGTGGGGGCACGGCCGGGGGATGGGGGGGCGATGGACGGCGTGCGACACGTCGAGGGCGAGGTGCGCGAGCTCATCAGGCGCTCAGGTCTCGACCCGGCGCGCAGCCGCGCCCTCGTGGACCGCCTCGTCCTGGACGCCGTCTCGGACTACGACGAGCGGTCCGTGCACGGGGGGCTGCCGGCCCTGCCGGACGTGGGCGCGGCGGTCAAGACCGTCATGGACGCCGTCGCCGGCTACGGGCCGCTCCAGCGCTACCTCGACGACCCTGAGGTCGAGGAGATCTGGATCAACGAGCCGAGCAAGGTGTTCATCGCCCGCAGGGGCGTCGCGGAGCTGACGACGACGATCCTCTCGGGCGAGCAGGTCCGCGACCTCGTCGAACGGATGCTGCGCAGCTCGGGGCGCCGCGTCGACCTCTCGTCCCCGTTCGTGGACGCCACCCTCCCGGACGGCTCACGCCTGCACGTGGTCATCCCGGACATCACCAAGGACCACTGGCACGTCAACATCCGCAAGTTCGTCGTCAAGGCGGACCATCTCGACGACCTGGTCAGGCTGGGGACGATGACCCGCCAGGCCGCGACGTTCCTCGAGGCCTGCGTGGTCCCAGGCCTGAACATCCTCGTCGCGGGCGGGAACCAGGCGAGCAAGACGACGATACTGAACTGTCTGGCAGCCGCGATCCCCGCGCGGGAGCGCGTGGTCACGTGCGAGGAGGTCTTCGAGCTGAAGATCCCCCTGCGCGACGTCGTCGGCATGCAGTGCCGTCAGCCCAGCCTCGAAGGCACCGGGGAGGTGCCGTTGCGGCGGCTGGTGAAGGAGGCCCTGCGGATGCGGCCGTCCCGAATCATCGTCGGCGAGGTCCGTCAGGCGGAGAGCCTCGACCTGCTCATCGCCCTGAACTCGGGGCTACCGGATAATGCTGTGACACACTGCAAGAGTGACGGCAAGACGGGCTCTGATCTACAGCCGAATCAGTCAGGATCGGAACGGCGCTGGACTGGGTGTGCAGCGGCAGCTGCAAGACTGCACGGCACTTGCCCGGCGACTCGGGTGGGAGATCGTAGGGCACCACAAGGACAACGACGTGAGTGCCTACTCCGGCAGGCCCCGGCCCGGATATCGCGCCCTCATGTCCGATCTGGAGGGTGGCGTCGCTGATGCAGTCCTCGCTTGGCACACCGATCGACTGCATCGGTCGCCGAGTCAACTCGAAGAGTTTGTCGCTCTTTGCGAGCGCAAGGATGTGGCGGTTCAAACCGTCCAAGCGGGACTGTTGGACCTGACCACGCCGTCGGGTCGTCTCGTCGCACGCATGCTGGGCGCGAGTGCTCGTTACGAGGTGGAACACAAATCGGCCAGAACCAAGCGAGCACAATTTCAGGCAGCTCAGGCGGGAAGATGGCTTGGCGGCGGCCGCCCGTTCGGGTGGCGAGTTCAGGGCCCAACGAGGTCAACGTTGGAGCCCACGGAGGCCCACGAGGTTGCTGCCGCGACGCGAGCTGTCCTTGAGGGCGCATCGCTCGGCGGGATCGTGGCTGACCTAAATGGC
>JBPCOG010000092.1:0-1328 GCA_051000455.1 Lapillicoccus sp.
CGCTGGGGTCGGCGAGGAGCTGGAGGAGCAGGTCGATGGAGGCGCGACCGGCGCTGTCCTTGGGGATGCTCAGCGTCGTCAGTCCGGGCTGGACCATGCCGGACATCGGGATGTCGTCGATGCCGACCACACTCAGGTCCCCGGGCACGTCGACGCCGCGCGCCCTCAGCTCGGTGACCAGGCCGAGGGCGACGAGGTCGTTGTAGCCGACGACGGCCGTGACGTCCGCGAGCAACGTCGGATCTGCTGCAGAGGCGCCACCGGCGAAGGTGGGGGCCACGTTGCCTATCTCCACGAGCGCGGCCGGACCGGAGCGCACCGCGGCCCGCAGGCCGCGCAACCGCTCCCGGCTGGACCAGCTCGACCGCGGCCCCGCGACGAACCCGATCCGGCGGTGTCCCAGCGCAGTGAGGTGGGCGACGATCTGGCGCATCCCGTCGGCGTTGGCGATGGTGACGGCCGGGATCGTCCCCGCGCGCCTGTTGACGATCACGACGGGGGTGATAGTGGTCGCCTCCCGCAGCTCCGCCGGGCTCATCCGCGGGGAGCAGAGGATGATGCCGTCGACCTGCTTGGCCAGCGCCCGGACGAGGCCGATCTCGGCTCGGGGGTCCTCGTCCGTGTCCGCCACGAACACCGCGTAGTCCGACTGGTGGGCCTGCTGCTGGATGCCCTTGACCACGGAGGGGAAGAAGGGGTTGGCCAGGTCCGGCAGGATCAGGCCGATGTTGCCGGTGCGGCCCGTGATGAGGCCGCGCGCGGCCCGGTTGGGCCGGTAGCCCAATGAGCCGGCGACCCGCAGGACCCGCTCCCGGGTCCCCACCTCGACCATGTCCGGCAGGGAGAGCGCACGCGAGACCGTCGACGCCGAGACGCCGGCAGCCTTGGCCACGTCGCGAACCGTCACCGCCATGGTGGCGCACCTTCCCGAGCCGATCGAGTGTTCGGGCTGAGTCTGCAACCGTTTGCAGTGATTGTCAATGGTCGGCGCCGAGTTTCTGGGCGCTCGCGGTCCCCGCCCGCCTCGCGCCGGGGGCGGCGACGCCGAATCGTTACCCAGCCGCGCACTCCTCGCCGCACCGCGTCGGCCCTGCGTCGGCGTCTTGTCGGCGCCCTGCCGGCACCTTGTCGGCGCCTTGTCGGCGTCTTGCCGGCCTTGCGTCGGCCGCACCCGCGTGCAATCCTTTGCAGAGCCCGCCCGGGTGACCGCTCCGGCGACCGGTGGCGGGCTGCCCGTGCGAGAAGGAGCGACATGCCGACGCCGCTGAGGCTGCACCCGGACCGTGCGCTCCCCGCGGAACCCGCCACCCGGGCAGTGGCGCGGGCCA
>JBPCOG010000046.1:0-1336 GCA_051000455.1 Lapillicoccus sp.
CCGTCTACGGGCCCATCGACTACGCCGGCCTGCGCCTGATCACCTGCGGCGGCGTCTACGACCAGAAAGCCAAGGACTACCAGTCCAACGTCATCGCCTTCGCCACCCTCATCACCTGAAAACCCCCACCCCACTACGGCCGGTGCGGTTGCGGAGAGGTTCGCAGTGACGTCCCGTTCATGGGTCAGACCGGGCCGCTGGGGTCGCAGGAGGGTCGCAGGAGGTGCGTCCACACCGCGTCCAGGGGACCGTCGTGCGCCTCCGGGGCGAGACTGCGCCACATCGTGCCCCCCAGCGGGAGTGCGAACGAGACGGCGTCCACCGGCGCGCACGTGCCGATGGCCTCGGTCCCGGCGAACCGGCATACCGTGTCGATCACCCGGTGCGGACCGAGCACCCCGACGCGAGCGGACCCGGCGCCGGCATCGAGCTGCTCGACCAGCACCGGTCGGTCGTCGTAGCTGACCCGGGTGCTCGTCGTCAGCCGTCCGGGCCCCTCCCCCGTCCTGCCCAGGACGAGTGTCTCCCGCAGCAGGGCAGTAGCGCCCTTGGCCAGGTCGATCTCCGTCGTCCGTCGCAGCGTGGCGCCCTCCGACACCACGAACGGCTGCCCGTGCCACACGAGCCCGGCACCGGCGCCGAGGTGGATGCGCACGTCCCACCGCGCTGCCCCTCCCCGCATGTCGTAGGCGACGGTGCCCGAGGGCTCCACCAGCTCGAGGTGCGCGCCCGGCCCGACCTCCACCTCGATCCGCACCCGGTCGCCGGCGAGCAGCAGCGCCCCGGTCGCGACAATGGCTACCCGAGCCCCGGTCGGCGAGGTGGACAGGGTGTGCGGGCGCAGGACGACCCGCGTCGGGCCGCAGCCGGACACGAGGCGGAGCCGGGAGCGCCGACCCCGTGGGTCGACGTCGAGGCCCACCGTCGTGCTCACTGGGCGTGACCGTGCGCGTGATCGTGCGACTGGTCGTGCGACTGGTCGTGCGCGTGATCGTGCGGCTGGTCGTGCGCATGATCGTGCGGCTGGTCGGGCAGGTGGCCGTGGGCGGCCATCGGCCCCGGGTCGCTGGGCACGAGCTCACCGGTGCGGAACCGTTGACGGGTCTCGCGCACCCAGGCGACCAGCCGGGCGACGGAGGTGGCGCTGTGCCGGGAGAGCGCGAGCACCGGCCGTTCGGCCCGGGTCTGGGCGGCGTCGTGGAGCATCAGGGGCACGTCGACGCCGACGTAGGGCGCGAGGTCGGTCTTGTTGACCACCAGCAGGTCCGCCCGGGCGATGCCGGGACCGCCCTTGCGCGCCACGTCGCCGCCACCGGCGACGTCGAGCACGAAGATC
>JBPCOG010000196.1:0-12976 GCA_051000455.1 Lapillicoccus sp.
TCGTCCCGCCGGCCGAGACGAGCGCGCGCTCACCCCTCCGGGTGGCGCGATCGGCAGTGACCGGGCCGAGCGCCGCCAGATGCGCGGCGAACATGATCATGGCGAGGGTGTACACGGCCATGGCCGAGTACAACGCCAGGTTGGTGTACCCGGCGAGGGCCGCCGATGGGCTCACGTCACGTCACCTCCGTTCGTCTCTCGTCACCACGGCGCGCGACATCTCCTCGCGCAGTGCCTGGATGACCGTGCCCAGGCCCGGATCGGCGTTCTTTGCCAGGCCGCCGATGGACACCACCGTACGGGCTGGGCCCCCGGCACCGGAACCGCCCCCGTCCGCGCGCACCCGCACGAACACCCGCCGGCGCCGCACCAGCAGCGAGGCCACCAGCCCGAGCAGCGTGGCGAGCGCGCTGACCAGGGTGATCTCCTTGCCCGGGTCGGTACGCACGGACAGCCCGGCGAACCGCGCGACCGAGTCGAAGCTGATGCTCCCCCGGCCGCCGGGCAGCTCGAAGGACTGTCCCGGCCTCAGGCGGATCAGCAGCGGCTGCCCGTCGTCCCTGGTGACCTGGCTGAGGGCGGCGGTGTCGAGGCGGTAGACCGACTGCGGGCGCCCACCGGGGAAGAGCTCGCCCTCCCACACCGAGAGCGCCAGCTCCGGGTTGCGCACGTCGGGGAACATCGAGACCGGCCCGTTGGCGTAGGACGGGTCCGCCGTGGGCAGGAAGAACCCGCTGAACGCGAGGTTCCTCGGCCGGGCCGCCGGGACCTTGACCGCACCGACCGACCGGTAGTTGTTGTCCTGGGCGAGGAACGGGGTCGCCTGGCGGTAGAGCACCGCGCCCGCGGCGTCCCGGACCGTGACGACCGGCGCGTAGCCGTTCCCGAGCAGGAAGACGTCGGCCCCGCCGAGGGTGATCGGGTGGTTGACGCTGAGCACCTGCCGTTGGGGCGCATCGCCCGGCTTCTCCACGGTCGTCGTGTATGCCGTGAAGCCTCGGGGGGCGCCCAGCTGTGAGCCGCCGACCTTGTCCTCGAACCGCGCGTCCATGCGGTCGACGGTCAGGGAGAAGGGGACCAGCTGCTCGGTGTCGACCAGCGGCCCGGGGGTGAACGTGTCGTACGACGAGACGGTCGAGGAGAACGACTGGCCGTCGGGCACGATGACGTCCCCGCGCCAGCCGAACAGGTGCCCGAACGCGACCCCGACGATGATGACGCACAGCGCGATGTGGAACACGAGGTTGCCGGTCTCGCGCAGGTAGCCGCTCTCCGCGCTGAGGGACACGCCGTCGTGGGCGTGCACGCGAAAACGTCTCGCGCGCAATGCTGCCCGCGCCGTCTCAAGCGCCTCGGTGGGTGTGCCGGCATACCCGATCTGGAGGTGCTCGTCGAGGCGCTCCAGCCGGGACGGGGCCCGCGGGGGGGTGGCGCGCAGCGAGCGCCAGTGCATCCTGCTGCGGGGGACGATGCAGCCGACGAGCGAGACGACGAGCAGGAGGTAGATCGCCGAGAACCACGGCGACGCGTAGACGTCGAAGAACGAGAGCCGGTCCAGCCACGGACCGGCTGTCGGGTTCGCGGCGAGGTAGTCTGCCACCCGGCCGGCGTCGATGGACCGCTGCGGGAACACCGAGCCCGGGACGGCGCCGACCGACAGGAGCAGCAGCAGGAAGAGGGCGGTGCGCATCGAGGTGAGGTTGCGCCATCCCCAGCGGGCCCAGCCGGCCGGGCCGAGGACGGGCTGGGTGACCTGCGACGCCGGGTCGCTCGGCTGCGTGCTCAGGGTCTGCGTGGCCATCAGATCGCCGTCTCGAACCGGCCGACGAGGTGCGCCTGGACCCACGACATGAGCCCCTCCCACACCCCCGACACCATCAGCAGGCCGACCCCGAGGAGCAGCCCGCCGCCGAGGAGCTGGACGCCGCGCTGGTGGCGGGACAGCCACGCGCTCACCCGCCCGGCACGGGAGTACCCGGCGGCGAGGAGCACGAACGGCAGGCCGAGCCCGAGGCAGTAGGCGACCGCCAGGACGACCCCCCGCTGGACGGCCCGGTCGTCGCCGGTCAGCGACGTCGTCAGGGCCATGATCGCGCCGAGCGTCGGGCCCGTGCACGGCCCCCACCCGAGGCCGAACACGACCCCGAGCAGGGGAGCACCGGCCACCCCTGCCGCGGGCTTCCAGCGGGGCCGGACCGTCCGCTGCGCACCGACGCCGAGGAAGACGAGGGCGAGGAGGATGACCACCGCGCCACCGAGCCGGATGAGCAGGCCCTGGTGCTCTCGCAGCACCGCGCCGACGGCCGACGCGACGGCCACACCGGTGACGAACACGGTGCTGAAGCCGAGAACGAACAGCAGCGCCCCGAGCACCGTGCGGGAGCGGCGACGCCGTTCGAGGGCCACGTCGGACAGACCGGTGACGTAACCGAGGAAGCCGGGCACGAGCGGCAGGACGCACGGCGACGCGAAGGAGACCAGGCCCGCCGCGAGGGCGATGAGGACGGCCACCGGCAGTGCGCCGGAGGCGATCGCGGTCGGGTCCGGGGCCAGGGTGAGCACTGGGGCGCCGACCCGCTACTTCTGCTCGGCGAGGACGTCGTCGATCAGGGCCCGCAGGGTGCCCGCGCCGACGGGACCGAGCACCCGCGCCGCGAGGCGAGCCTGCCGGTCGAGCACGAGCGTGGACGGCACGGTCGGCGCCTTGCCCCCGAGGGCGAGCATCGGCCGGCCGCCCTCGGCGTCGTTGGACAGCGACGGGTAGGTGATGGCGTTGGCGCGCAGGAACGCCGCACCGGCCTCGGGGCCCTCCTTGAAGTCGATGCCGACGAACTGCACAGGTTGGCCCGCCGCGGACAGGTCCGACCACACCTTCTGCAGGTGCGGGGCCTCCTCGACGCAGGGACCGCACCACGAGCCCCACACGTTGACGACGACGACCTTCGGGCCGACGTCCGCGAGGGACCACCGTTGGCCGTCGACGGTGGCACCCGACAGGGCAACCGGTGCACCCCGCCTGCCCGGCTCGAGCTTCTCGATGCTGCCGTCGCCCGCGGCATACCCCTTGCGGTCGCCGGCCTTGGCCTGCTCGGCTATCGAGTTCGCGTCGGCGCACCCTGCCAGGACGAGGAGCAGGACCGCGACGACGGCGCCCCGGCGGAGCGGAGTCGCCCGGGCGCGCGCCGGGGACGTCATGCGCCCGCCTGCCTCTTCGCCGTCGGCAGCAGGGCGGACGCCGGCTCGCTGTAGGTGACCGAGTCGAGCTCGTCGCCGACGTAGGTCAGTGCGGTGAGCGAGGCGAGCGAGCACTCCCGCCGACGCGGGTCGTGCCACAGCCGCCGGCCCACGAGCCGGTTGCGGACGGTCCACACCGGCAGCTGGTGGGAGACGACGACGACCTCGTGCCCGCGGGCGAGGGCGCGGGCGTCGTCGATGGCGGCGAGCATCCGCGCCGCGATCTGCTCGTAGGGCTCCCCCCAGCTGGGCGTGAACGGGTTGACCAGCCGGGGCCAGTACCTCGGCTGCCTCAGCACGCCGTCCCCGATTCCGAAGGTCTTGCCCTCGAAGGAGTTGCCCGCCTCGATGACCCGGTCGTCCGTGGCGACCGCCAGGTCGTGGGGGGCGGCCACCGCGGCCGCCGTCTCCTGGGCCCGCTCCAGCGAGGACGCGACCACCCGGACGACGTCATGGTCCGCGAGGTGCCGCGCCACGGTCTCGGCCATCTGTCGCCCGAGGTCGGACAGGTGGTAGCCGGGCAGGCGCCCGTAGAGGACCCGCTGCGGGTTGTGCACCTCGCCGTGGCGCATCAGGTGCACGACGGTGCGTTCGGCGGCGGTCATGGCCCGATTCTCGCAAACGCGCGCGCCGCGGCCCGCGCCGCACCCGGCGCAGCCGCCTGGACGTGCTCGACGGCGCGGTCGTCGTGGGCGGCGCTGACGAACCACGCCTCGAAGGCGCTCGGCGGCAGGTGCACGCCCTGGCTGAGCATGGAGTGGAAGAAGGCGCTGAACACCTCGGTGTGCTGCTCCCGGGCGTCGGCGTAGCAGCGCACGCGCCCGTCCCGGAAGAAGAAGCTGAACATCGAGCCCGCCCACTGGACCACGTGGGGGACGCCCACCCCCGTCAGCTCGGCGGACACGGTGCCGGCGATGGCCCGGCTCGCTGCAGTGAGGCGCGCGTAGACGTCGGCGGTGCACCCCCGCAGGGTGGCCAGACCGGCAGCGCTCGCCACCGGGTTCCCGGAAAGCGTCCCGGCCTGGTAGACCGGGCCGTCCGGGGCGAGCAGCCCCATGATGTCGGCCCGGCCACCGAAGGCCGCGCAGGGGAAGCCGCCGCCCATCACCTTGCCGAAGGTGAACAGGTCGGGGGCGCCGCGGCCGCCAACGGTGGCAGAGGGTCCCTCCAGCCCGTACCAGCCCGACCGGGAGCAGCGGAAACCGGTCATCACCTCGTCGGAGATGAGCAGCGCGCCGTGCGCCGCCGTGATCCGGCGCAGACCCGCGGTGAAGCCCGGCGCCGGCGGCACGACGCCCATGTTCCCCGCGGCGGCCTCCGTGATGACGGCCGCGACCTGCTCGCCGCGCGCGGCGAAGACCGCCTCCACCGCATCGAGGTCGTTGTACGGCAGCACGATCGTCTCCCCCGCACTGGACAGCGGCACGCCGGCCGAGTCGGGCAGTGCGAAGGTGGCCACGCCGGACCCGGCGGCCGCCAGCAGGGCGTCCACGTGCCCGTGGTAGCACCCGGCGAACTTGACGACCGCCGACCGGTTGGTGAACCCGCGCGCGAGCCGGATCGCACTCATCGTCGCCTCGGTGCCGCTGTTGACCAGCCGCACCCGCTCGACCGGCTCGACCCGCGAGACGATCTCCTCCGCCAGCGCCACCTCGTTCTCGCTCGGCGTCCCGAAGCTGAACCCGCGGGCGGCGGCCTGCCGGACCGCGTCCAGGACGTCGGGGTGCGCGTGGCCGAGGATCATCGGCCCCCAGGAGCAGATGAGGTCGACATACCGGCGCCCGTCGACGTCGGTGAGCCACGCGCCGCTCGCCTCGCGGACGAACCGGGGGGTCCCCCCCACGGCGCCAAAGGCGCGCACCGGGGAGTTCACCCCGCCCGGGATGACCGCCCTGGCCCGGTCGATGAGGGCGGCGGACCCGGGAGCCGCATCCGGGTATGCCGTCGCGGCGTCAGTGCCGTGCGTGGTCCGGCCAACTGTCATGGGGCCATTGTCCCAGCGTGCGGGCAGTGCTCTCACCCGGTGGGCGTCGCCGGCACCTCGGCGGGGGGTGCCGCGCGTTTCACGCTGGGGTCCAGGTCGCCGAGCCCGGGCGCCAGGCCGTCGCGGACCGCGCTCATCGCCTGCCCCAGGGCGGCGAACTGGGCACGGGTGAGGTGGTCGACGAGGTGCCGGCGCACGCCGTCGACGTGGACGACGGCGAGCGGGACGAGCTCGCGGGCCCCGGCATCGGTCAGCACCAGCTCGACCCCGCGCCGGTCGTGGAGAGCAGGTTCACGGGTGACCCAGCCGCGCCGCTCGAGCCGGGTCGCGGTGTGCGTCAGCCGGCTGCGTGACTGGACGACGAGGGCGGCGATCTCGGACATGCGCAGCCGCTGGTGGGCCGCCTCGGAGAGCATCGAGAGGATCTCGTAGTCGCTCAGCTGCAGGCCGTGCTGCTGCAGGTCCGAGTCGAGGGCGGCCTCGAGCAGGCGGCTGCCGCGCAGGTAGGCCCGCCAGGCGGCCTGCTCGCGGTCGTCGAGCCAGCGTGGCTCCGGCTCGGGCCGCTGCGCGGCGGACGTCCGCTCCGGCCGCTGCCGGGACGGCGGCTCGGACGGCGGCTCGGACGGGGGGGCCGGCGCGGAGCGCGACGGTGCAGCCAACAGATCACGCCCTCCGGGAATCATTGAACCTTCAACACTGTTGAGCGGGACGTCCACGGCACGAGGGACCGTGCCCCCACACGCCCGACCCACATGCATACCAGACTTCCAGAAGGAGAGCTGCCACATGAGCAACCTGACCGATCTGACCCCCGGGAGCTGGACCATCGACCCGGCCCACAGCGAGGTGGCCTTCGTGGCCCGGCACCTCATGGTGGCCAAGGTGCGCGGCAAGTTCACCGACTTCACCGGCACCATCACCGTCGGGGACTCCTTCGAGGACTCGACCGTGCAGGCAACCGTCAAGCTCGCCTCCGTCGACACCGGGGCCCCCGACCGTGACGCCCACCTGCGCTCGGCCGACTTCTTCGACGTCGAGAACACCCCCGACATGACGTTCGCCTCCACGAAGGTCAGTGAGGGCAGCCTCGACGGCGACCTCACCATCAAGGGCGTCACCAGGCCGGTGACGCTCGACCTCACCTTCAACGGCGTGGTCACCGACCCGTACGGCAACACCAAGGCCGGCTTCGAGGCGGAGACCGAGATCAGCCGCAAGGAGTGGGGCCTGACCTGGAACGCGGCCCTCGAGGGCGGCGGTGTCGTCGTCTCGGACACGATCAAGGTCACCGTCGACGTGGAGCTGCTCAGGGCCTGACCTGCTCGATGCCCGACCCCCTCGGGGCCGCCGGACCGCTCGGCCGCTCAGCTGCTGAGCCACCCGGCGGCCTCCAGCGCGTAGTAGGTGAGGACGACCTGCGCCCCGGCCCGCCTGATCGAGGTGAGGGACTCGAGGGCGCACCGCCGGCGGTCGACCCAGCCATGGCCAGCGGCCGCCTCGATCATGGAGTACTCGCCGGAGACCTGGTATGCCGCGACCGGCACGGTGGAGATGGCGGCCGCCGCGGCCACGACGTCGAGGTAGGGCAGGGCCGGCTTGACCATGATGATGTCCGCACCCTCGGCCAGGTCGGCCTGGATCTCCCGGACCGCCTCCGTGGCGTTCGCCGGGTCCTGCTGGTAGGTGGCCCGGTCCCCCTCGAGCGAGGACTCGACGGCGTCCCGGAAGGGACCGTAGAACCCCGACGCGTACTTCGCGGCGTACGCGAGCAGGACCGTGTCGAGCAAGCCGGCCTCGTCGAGCGCCGACCTGACATGGGCAACCTGCCCGTCCATCATCCCGCTCAGGCCGAGCACCTGCGCGCCGGCACGAGCCTGCGCGAGCGCCATCGCGGCATACCGCTCGAGCGTTGCGTCGTTGTCCACCCGCCCGTCCTCGGTGAGCACCCCACAGTGCCCGTGGTCGGTGAACTCGTCGAGGCACAGGTCGGCCATGACGACGAGGTCGTCACCGACGCCGTCGCGGACCCGGCCCAGCGCGAGGTTGAGGATGCCGTCCGGGTCGTCCGCACCCGAGCCGGCGGCGTCCTTGCGGGTGGGCACGCCGAAGACCATGAGGCCACCGATGCCGGCAGCCAGCGCGTCGTGCGCCACCGCGACGAGCGAGTCGAGGCTGTGCTGCACGACCCCGGGCATGCTCGCGATGGGTGTCGCCTCGTGCGCGCCCTCGCGCACGAAGACCGGCAGGACGAGGTCGGCGGGATGCAGCCGGGTCTGGGCCACGAGCCGGCGCAGGGCAGGCGTGCGCCGCAGGCGCCGGGGGCGTCCGACGAGTGCGGGGTCTCTGGCGTGGCTCCCGTCGCGCGTCACTACCTCGCCCGCCGCCGGGAGGCCGGGCGCCGCTCGCTCGGCCGGCGCACGGGCTCACCCGCCTCGGCGGCGGCCAGGGCGAGGGCCACACCGTGCGCGGCCAGCGCGTCGATGAGCGAGTCCGACGAGGCCGACGGGGCAAGGACATCCACCCGCAGTCCGTGCTCCTCCGCCGTCTTGGCCGTCGCCGGTCCGATGCAGGCGACGACGGTGCTCGGATGCGGCTTGCCGGCGATGCCGACGAGGTTGCGCACGGTCGAGCTCGAGGTGAACAGGACGGCGTCGAAGCTGCCCGTCTTGATCGCCTCGCGCACCTCGGCTGCCGGCGGAGCGGCGCGCACGGTGCGGTAGGCGGTGACGTCGTCGACCTCCCAGCCGGCCGCGACGAGGCCGGCGACCAGCGTGTCCGTGGCGATGTCGGCCCGAGGCAGGAGGACCCGGTTGATGGGGTCGAGGACCGGGTCGAAGTCGGGCCAGTCCGCCAGCAGCCCCGCCACGGACTGGTCGTCCGTGGGCACGAGGTCGGGCACGAGGCCCCACTGCCGCAGCACCTCGGCGGTGACCCCGCCGACGGCGGCGATCTTGAGGCCGGCGAAGGCCCGGGCGTCGAGGCCGAACTCCTCGAACTTCTCCCGCACCGCACGCACGGCGTTGACGGAGGTGAACCCGACCCACTCGTAGCGTCCGGTCACCAGCCCCTTGCAGGCCCGGTCCATCTGCTGTGGCGTGCGTGGCGGCTCGACCGAGATCGTCGGCACCACGTCCGCCGTCGCTCCGTAGGACGCGAGCCGGTCGATGGTGGAGTCGGACTGGTCCTTGGTTCGCGGGATGAGCACGTTCCAGCCGAAGAGCGGCTTGGTCTCGAACCACGACAGGTGCTCACGCAGCGCCACCGTCGAGCTGACGACGGCAAGGGTGGGGAAGCGCACCGTCGTGGACCTGAACAGCGCGTCCACCTCGCCCAACGTGGTGGTATGGGTCACCTGCTGGGTCGTCGTGCCCCGTTCGGTCAGCGCCACCGGGGTTTCGTCCGGGCGCCCGGCGTCGCGCAGGTCGGCCAGCGCACCGGCGAGGGTGTCCGGGGTTCCGAGAACGACGACGGTGACGTGTTCCGCAATGGCGGGCGTCCAGTCGTGGCGGCGCTCGCCGGCGCTGACGACGTGCACGGCGGTCGCCTGCCGGGAGGTGAGCGGGACGCCCGCGTAGGTCGGTACCGCGGAGACGGCGGTGACACCGGGAACCACGTCGAAGGAGATCCCCGCCCTGTGCAACGCCTGTGCCTCCTCCGCGAAGCCGTTGAACATCGCCGGGTCGCCGTCCATGAGTCGCACGAGGAACCCGTCGCCGCCGAGCGCCTTGACGGTCCTGACGAGGAGCTTGGCGCGGGACGCCCTGGTCAGCTCCTCGCCGTGCTCGCCGTGTCCTGCGTCGACGATCTCCGCTTCCGCCCGGGTGTAGCGGGCAACCATGGCGTGGCGGTTGACCTGGTCGATGACGACGGTGTCCGCCCGCGCGAGGTAGTCGCGTGCTCGGACCGTCATCAGGCCCGGGTCGCCGGGCCCGGCGCCGACGAAGGCCACCCGGGCGGCGGACGTGCCGGAGGTGCTGCTCTTGGCTCTGGTGGCACTCACGAGGCTTGCTCCGAATTGAGAGTGGTGGCGGCGGGGTCGGGATCTGGGCGAAGGGACGGGGGGTGTGCCCGGATGTCCAGCAGCAGGGCCGCCAGCCGTCTACCGAGTCGCACGGGGTCCTCGGTCCGTCCCAAAGCCGAGCGGCGCAGGTCGGCGCTGCCGTCGTCGTAACCGACGCACGCCCGCAGCGACAGCTGCACACCGTCCTGCCCCTCGACGACCTCGGCCAGTGCCCCGACGGGCGCGCTGCAGCCTGCCTCGAGCGCCGCGAGCAGCGCCCGCTCGGCGGTGACACACGTCCTGCTGTCGGGGTCGTCGAGGCCGGCGAGCAGGCGCACGAGGTCGGTGCGGTCGGAGCGGCACTCGACGGCCAGGGCCCCCTGCCCGGGGGCGGGGAGCATCTGCAGCGGGTCCAGGGTCTCGGTGACCTCGTCGAGACGCCCGAGGCGTGCCAGGCCGGCCCGGGCCAGCACCACCGCGTCGCACGCGCCGGAGCTGACCAGGCGCAGCCGGGTGTCGACGTTGCCGCGGACCGGGCGGACGTCCAGGCCGAGGCCCAGCCCGGCAAGCTGCGCGGCTCGCCGCGGGGAGCCGGTCCCGACCACCGAGCCCGCCGGCAGCTCGCCGAGGGTGAGGCCGTCGCGTGCGACGAGGGCGTCGCGCGGGTCCTCGCGAACGGGGATTGCCGCCACGACCAGGCCCGGCTCGGGGGCCACCGGCAGGTCCTTGAGGGAGTGGACGGCGAGGTCGACGGTGCCGTCGAGCAGCGCGCGACGGATCGCGGCGGCGAAGACACCCGTCCCGCCGATGGTCGTGAGCGCCTCACCCGAGACGTCGCCCGCGGTCGTGATCTCGACGAGCTCGACGAGCTGGCCGCCCGCGCGCAGCCGGTCGGCCACCCATGTGGACTGGGTGGTGGCCAGCTTGCTCCTGCGGGTGCCCAGCCGGAGGGAGGTCACGACCGCCCCCCGTCGTCGGGCCGGTCCGGCAGTGCCGGGCCGTCGGGGGGGACGCAGACGGAGGCCACGTCGTGCGGGTCCAGGTCGAACAGCTCGCGCAGGGCGGCGGCGTAGTCGCCCCCCTGTCCGTCGACGCTGAGCTGCTTGATCCGCACGGTGGGGGTGTGCAGCAGCTTCTCGACGACCCGGTGGACGGTGCGCTGCAGCTCGGCACGGGCCGGGCCGCCGAGGTCCGGCAGCCTCAGGTCAAGGCGCGCCAGCTCCACGGTGACGACGTCGGCCGCGCGAGCGCGCAGCGCCGCCACCGTCGGGGCGACCCCCGTTGCCGTGCGCGCCACCAGGTAGTCCGCGACCTCTCCCGTGACGAGGTCGGTCACCTCCTGCACCTCCGGAAGGGCGGCCGTCGCGGAGCTCGCGGCGAGCCGCGCACCCAGCTCGGCCAGGCCGACAACCCGCGCACCGGGCAGGTCGGCGACGCCGGGCTCCACGTCGCGGGGCATCGCCAGGTCGAGGAACACCGTCGGACGCACCATCGGGACGCTCGCCGCAGGGGCCACCCGGTCGACGGTGATGAGGTGGCCGACCGCCCCGGTGCAGCTGATGACGATGTCGGCCTCTGCGATCGCGGAGTCGAGGTCGGCGAACGGCCGCGTCTGGGCCCCGGTGCTCTCGGCCAGGCGCTGCGCCTTGGGCGCGGTCCGGTTGACGACGGTCAGCCGGCCGGCTCCGCGCCGCGCCGCGGTGGCGGCGGCCAGGCCGCTCATACCGCCGGCGCCGACGACGAGCACGTGGGCCTGCTCGAGGGGTCCCGCCGTCTCGACGGCGCAGGCGAGGGCCGCCTCGACGAGCGACTGGCTCACGGTGTCGATCGCCGTCTCCGCGTGGGCCCGCTTGCCGACCCGCAGCGAATGCTGGAAGAGCGAGTTGAGGGCCGGCCCGGCGTGGCCGGTTCGCTGCGCCGACCGGAGGGCGTCGCGCATCTGCCCCAGGACCTGCACCTCGCCGACCGCCATCGAGTCCAGCCCGCAGGCGACCGCGAAGGCATGGGCGACGGCCCGGTCCTCGTAGTGGACGTACAGGTGCTCGCGCAGCTGGGACAGCGGCATTCCGGAGGCGGCCGCGAGGGCGTCACCGATCGCCGCGACCGCCCCGTGGAAGGTGACAGCCTCGGCATACACCTCCAGCCGGTTGCAGGTGGCCAGGACGACCGCCTCGGACACCGAGTCCGAGCGGCGGACCCGGCCGGCGAGCTCGTCCACCCGGGTCGGGTCCAGGGCTGCCGCCTCGAGCAGCGCGATGGGGGCGCTGTGGTGCGAGAGGCCGATGACGACGACGCTCACCGAGCCACCCCCAGACCGGCGCCGAGGCACTTGCGCTGCTCATGGAACGCCAGGACGTGCAGCTCGGTGGCGAGGTCGACCCGGCGGACGTGGACGTCAGGGGGGACCGCGAGGGCGGTGGGCGCGAAGTTGAGGATCGAGCGGACGCCGACGGAGACGAGCTGGTCGCAGACCTGCTGCGCCGACGCGGCCGGGGTGGCGATCACGCCGATCGAGATCCGGACCTGACCGGCCACCTCCTCGAGGCTGGACATCGCGCTGATCCCCACCCCGCAGATGCGCTCGCCCGTCAGCGCGCGGTCCTCATCCAGCAGTGCCACGACACGGAAGCCGCTGGTGGCGAAGCCGGAGTATGCCGCGAGCGCGCGTCCGAGGTTTCCCATGCCGACGATGGCGACCCTCCAGTCCTCGGTGAGTCCCAGCGCCCGGGAGATCTCGAGGGCGAGGTGCTTCACCTCGTAGCCCACCCCCCGGACGCCGTACGAGCCGAGGTGGCTCAGGTCTTTGCGCAGCTGGGTGGACCGGACGCCGGCGGTGTTCGCGAGCTCCTCGGACGAGACGGAGCCGATCCCCCGCTCGACGAGGTCGGTCAGCGCGCGGAGGTACTCCGGCAGCCGGGCAACGGTGGCATCGGGGATCTCGCGGGGGGTCACGGGGTCGGCGGACACGCGGATCACCGGCTCCTTTCTCACCTGGCCCCGCAGCCGGACGGCGACCGCTGGAGCCCGTGGACCCTCCCAGCGTAGGCGTTTGTGAACGAAGGCACAAAGTCGCCGGCGCTGGCCGCCCCGCCCCGCGGGCGCCCCCGGAGGGCAGGTGAGCAACGTCACCTGCCGGCTGCCGCCTCAGGGTCGCAGCGCCGCTCTCAACCGCTCCTCCGAGACCCGCCAGAAGTCATGCTGGGCGCCGTCGACGAGGGTCACGGGGACCTGGTCGGAGTACTGCCGCGCGAGCGCCGGGTCGTCATCGACCGAGCGCTCCTCCCACCCGACACCGAGGTCCGCGCAGACCCGCTCGACGACGGTCCGGGCCTCGTCGCACAGGTGACACCCGGACCGGCCGATGAGGGTGATCCGGGGGCTGGGCACGACCCGAGTCTAGGGGCCGCCGTTTTGGAGGGACCAACAAACGCCGATCCCGGGACAAGCGGCCCGAAAGCGTCGATACTCACCTCATGTCATGGACACCGGCGATCGCGGGCGACGTCCGCTTCCCGGGGTCCAGCAGGGCGGTGGCCCTCGCCGCGCCCTGCCGTCAGTCGCCCCACGGGATGGGCCCGGCCACCCAACGCTTCCTCGCCGACCTCAGACTCGTGCTCAGCCTGGCCGACCAGGCCCCGCCGAGGACGCCCTCGGCGCTCTCGGGGGCGGCCGGGGCCGGCTTCGCCGCCGGTCGCGCACCCCAGGACTTCGACCGGCTCGGGCGGGTGGTTCGGCGCTTCCCGCCGCGGACCACAGCG
>JBPCOG010000188.1:0-1408 GCA_051000455.1 Lapillicoccus sp.
GCGTCGACCGAGACCGCGGCCCCGCCCCCGGTGACCGCACGGATGGTCGCCGCCGGATCCGCGTCGCGTCCTGCGTGGAGGACGTGCTCGGCGCCGAGGGCCTCGGCCCGCTCGAGTGCGTCGTCCCGGACGTCGACGGCCACAACCCGGGCGCCTGACGCGACGGCGATCATCACTGCGGACAGCCCGACGCCACCGCAGCCGTGCACAGCCAGCCAGTCGCCGGGCCGGAGCCGCCCGTGCGTCGTGAGCGCACGGAAGGCGGAGGCGAACCGGCAGCCCAGACACGCGGCGGTGACGAAGTCGACAGCGTCCGGGAGTCGCACCAGGTTCAGGTCGGCGGCGTGGACCGCCACCCGTTCGGCGAACGAACCCGGCCCGGTGAATCCGGGCTGGGTCTGGTTCGGGCAGACCTGTGCCTCCCCGGCTGCGCACCAGGCGCAGGCGCCGCAACCGCAGGCGAACGGTACCGTCACCCGGTCACCGATCCGCCACCTGCGAACCCGTGCACCCGCCTCGGCCACCACACCCGCGAACTCGTGGCCGGGGATGTGCGGCAGCGCGACGGGGTCGTGGCCCTTCCATGCGTGCCAGTCCGAGCGGCAGACCCCGGTGGCGCCGACCGCGACGACCACCCCGTCCGGAGGGCAGGCGGGGTCGGCCACCTCGGTCAGCTCCGGGGTGATGCCGAACCCGGGGTAGACGACCGCCTTCACCGTCGCCTCACGCTCGGCTGGGCATCGACGTGCGGGCCTCAGGCCGATCCGGGCACGGCCATCTCGCCGAGCAGCGACCAGTCGTCCTGCGGCACCGTCATGTTGATGACGCGGGGCGTCTCGGCGAGGTGCCGGGGAAGGTCCTGCGTCGCGACCCGGAAGTGCTCGGACTGGACGTGCGCCGCCCCGGCCGCGTCGTCCCGGAAGGCCTCGACGAGGACGTACTCGTCGGCGTCCTCCACACTGCGGGACCAGTCGAACCACAGGCAGCCGGGCTCCCCGCGGGTCGCCCGGGTGAACCCGTCGGCGATCTCGGGCCACCGGTCGGCGGACTCGGGAAGCACTCGGAACCTGGCGGTGATGAAGATCATCGGACTCCCTCCGGCCACGCCTGCCGGCCTTGGCGGGCGGCTCTTCGCGCCCGATGCTAGAGGACCGACACGCTGAGAGGACCGGCGGCCCCAGTGCGGGTCGGCTCCCGGCCCGCTCAGCGTGCGGCCGCCCGGAGCAGGTCGGTGAGGGCACGCACGGCAGTGACGCGCAGCAGGTCCGGCCAGACCTCGAGGCCGACGTGCCGGCGTGGCCAGCCGCGCAGCGTGCGCGGGACGACCCCCTCGTTGCGGTGGGCCTTGAGGGCGAGTCCGGGGACCAGCGCGACGCCGAGACCGTGTCCGACCAGCGCCTGCATCGCG
>JBPCOG010000391.1:0-7172 GCA_051000455.1 Lapillicoccus sp.
TCGCTGTTCTCGGCGCACCGTCTTCCTCTCGTCACGGGACCCGGCCGGAAACTGCCAACCCTAGACTTCATCAGTCCCATCAGGAACAGGGATCACTCTGGCAACGTTGCGAACTGGCCCATCCGCCGAGCGGTGGCCGTCCCCGGCAAAATGACACCCATGTATTTCGGCTGGTCACGGACGCGTCGCACCGCGGGGTCCCCCTTGGTCACAAGTTGGTCACCATTCGGTGGCCGACGGTGCGGCGGACCGTTGCCCACCGTCAGGTGGGCACCCGTCCTCCGGAGCGCGTCGGCACGCCGAAGGCGGTGCTCACGCCAGCCGAGAAGAGCACGGAGTCGGGCCGGTTGTCGCTCACCCCCGGGAGTCCCGCCGCGGCCACGAGCTCGTCCTCAAGGTGCTGCAGCGTGGCAGCCTGCAACGGCCAGGTCGCGTGCTCGTTCGGCACGTAGAGGGACCGGTTCCCCAACCGGGTGAACAGGCCCCAGCGCGCGGTGAGGAAGTGGGCCAGCGGGTCGTCCACCACAGTGACCGGCTCCGGGCGTACGCGGATGGCCGCGCCGGGGCCGCGCCGGCCAGGCCACCGGCGCCTCGTCGCGTACTCGATGTCGTCGTCGTCGTGTCTGACGCGCATCCTCGCCCAGCAGTAGGGCAGCCCGAAGGCCACTCTGGCACCCAGCACGATGGGCAGCCGGGAGGCATCGAGCGAGCGAAAGACGACCCCCCGGCGCCCGGCCCGGTCCACGGCATACAGGCGCACGTTCGTCTCGGCGAAGGTGCCCAGCCACGGCACGGACGGTCCTGCGAGGATCCCCGCGCCGACCATCCGGAACGGGATCAGCCCCACCCGCGCGCTCCCGTCGAACACATCCGGCCTCGTCCCGGGCGGCACCAGCGGCGCCACCCTGACCGGGTCGACCCGCCAGTGCAGGAACGTGACGTCCTTCCACTGCTGATGCATGACCGCGCGCCCGCGCAGCCGGGGCGCGATCGGCGTCACCGTCTCGGGAGCCTCGTCCGCGGTGGGCACAGCTCATCATGCACGGCGGGGGCCGAGGCAGCGCTTGCCGTCGTCACCCCTGGACGCCGCTCCCCGGTCCCGATCGCCGGAAGGGCTCGGCCGGTATAGTCGCGCAATGACGTCGCCACCGCCAGGATGTCCTGCGACGTCCGGGGCCGGGGCGACGTGGCGACGCCGGGCGCCCACCCCACCGCACGCGCAGGGGGGACCGCTGGGCAGCCGGCGGCAGCGTCTCACGCCGGCGAAGTGAGACGCCTTCGGCGCAGCAGGGCTCGCCTGGTGGCCGCCGCGGTGGCGGTGCTGCTGGTCGCGGCAGCCGTGGTCATCGCAGCGGTGGCGAGGTCGACCCCCGCCGTCAGCGCCCGGTCACAGTACGTCACCGGCACGCCCGAGGCGGGTTCCACCGTCGGGCTCGACACCACGGTCTACCTTCCCGCGACGGCATCGTCGTCGCCAGCGCCGGCAGTCCTCCTGGCGCACGGGTTCGGGGGCTCGAAGGCCGACCTGGACCCCGAGGCACGCTCGCTCGCCGAGCGAGGGTACGTCGTACTGGCATACACCGCACGCGGTTTCGGCCAGTCCGGCGGCCTGATCCACCTGGACGCGCCGCCCTACGAGGTTGCGGACGCGAGCGCCCTGGTCTCCTACCTCGCGACGTTGCCGGAGGTGCTCAAGGACTCCTCCGGGGATCCGCGCGTGGGGGTGGCCGGTTCCTCCTACGGTGGCGCCCTGGCGCTGCTCCTGGGGGCGTATGACCGGCGGGTGGACGCGGTCGCCGCGGACATCACCTGGAACGACCTGTCGCAGGCGTTGTTCCCCAACGCCTCCGGCGGCCAACCCGGGGTGTTCAAGAAGCTCTGGGCCGGGGGGCTGTTCGCCTCCGGCGTGGGACGTGCGGGCGGGGCCTGCGGGCGCTTCGCGGCGGACCTGTGTGCGGCGTACCAGCAGGCTGCCAGTACCGGCGAGCCCAACGCGTCCATCCTGGCGCTGCTGCAGGCCTCGAGCCCGGCTGGTGTCCTGGACCGGATCACCGTCCCCACGCTGATCAGCCAGGGAGAGCAGGACTCGTTGTTCCCCCTCGGGCAGGCCGATGCGAACGCGCGCGGGATCGCCGCGAACGGCGCACCGGTGAAGGTGGTGTGGCGTTCCGGGGGGCACGACGGTGGACCCGCCGCCACGCCGGACCCGGAGCCGTACCGGCAGGACTGGTTCGACTCGGCCCTGCTGCACCGGGGGCAGGCGGACACGTCCTTCGACGTCGTGGTCCCCCGTTCCGCGATCTCCTCGGCCAGCGGACGCGCCGTGTCACAGAGGCTGCGGGCCGACGGCTACCCCAGCCGGCGCACCCAGCAGGTCCGTGTCAGCGGCCCGGAGCAGACCATCTACGCGCCCGCCGGGGGGAACCCGGCTGCGGTGACCACGGTCCCCGGCCTCGGCAGCCTGCTGGGCACTGCGGCCACACTCGCCCGGTCCCCGAGCCTGTCCGCGGTCCCGGGCCAGGTCGCGACGTTCGCCTCCGAGCCCCTTCCGGGCAGCCTGCTCGTGGCAGGGTCCTCCTCCGTCGACCTGCAGGTGACGGCGCTCGGCGCCACCGACGCCACCCTGTTCGCCTCCCTGCACCAGCTCGCCGGCGACGGCACCGACACGCTGCCCGAGGGCCTGGTGGCTCCGGTCAGGCTCACCGGGCTGACGCCCGGGGTCGCCCGGACGGTGACGGTGACGCTGCCCGGGGTGGTGACCGAGCTGCCGCCCGGGCACCGGCTGGTCCTGCAGGTCGCGACGACCGACCTGGGTTACCAGCTACCGGCCTCGCCGCGCAGCTACACGATCGCGCTGTCCGGCAGCACGCTCACGGTGGCAGGCATCGACGGACGTGTCCTGCGCCCGGGCCAGCCGTGGGTCTGGCTGGTGACGGGCCTGGCGGCGATGGCGGTGCTCGTCCTCGGTGTTCAGGTCGCGGCGGTCCGGCGACGACGCCGGGGGCGCCGGGCCGTGCTCGCTGAGCTGGCAGGGGTGCCCGTGGCGATCGATGGACTCGTCAAGGAGTACGACGACGGGTACCGAGCGGTCGACGAGGTCAGCCTCCGGGTCGAGCGAGGACAGGTCGTCGGACTGCTCGGTCCCAACGGTGCCGGGAAGACGACAACGCTGCGGGTGCTGATGGGCCTCATCCGGCCGACGGCGGGCACGGTTCGCGTGTTCGGTGAGCTGGTGGAGCCCGGTGCCCCCGTGCTGTCGCGGATCGGCGCGTTCATCGAGGGCCCGGGCCTGCTGCCGCACCTGTCCGGCCGGGACAACCTGCGCCTGTTCTGGGCGGCGACCGGCCGCCCGGCAGCGGACGCGCAGTTCGACACGGCGCTCGAGATCTCAGGCCTCGGTGCATCGGTCGACCGTCAGGTGAAGACCTTCAGCCACGGCATGCGGCAGCGACTGGCGATCGCCCAGGCAATGCTCGGGCTGCCCGAGCTGCTCGTGCTGGACGAGCCCACCAACGGGCTGGACCCGTTGCAGATCGCCGAGATGCGCGAGGTGCTGCGCCGTTACGCGGTCACCGGCCGGACCGTCGTGATCTCCAGCCACCTGCTGGCCGAGGTCGAGCAGACGTGCAGCCACGTCGTCGTCATGCACAAGGGCCGACTGGTGGCGGTCGGGTCGGTAGCCGAGATCGCCGGCGGCGGCGGCATGCAGCTGGCAGTGGACAGCCCCCGGCAGGCCATGGAGATCCTGGCCGCCGCAGGCATCGACTCGCGGACGGTACCCGGGCGACGCTCCCTGGAGGACATCTTCATCGAGATGGTGGGTGCCGACGAGTGACCGGACCGAGCACACCGGCACCGAGAACGGGCCCGGGCCGGGAGGAGCGTCCCGCACCGACCCGCCGGGGCGTGCACGAGCGGCTGATGCGCCTGGGAGACGTGAGCGACAACGGGTTCCGCCCTGAGCGGACCCTGCGCGTACGGGTGGAGTTCAGTCGACAGCTGCGCCGGCGGCGCACCCACGTGGCGGTTCTCGTCCTGCTGGCGCTCCCGGTGGTCGTCGCCCTGGCCTTCCTGGTGACCGCGCCCGCGGGGACGTCGGGCGCCCCCCGGACGGGGGCGTCCGGCCCCTCCGGCACACGGTCCGCCCTGGTCACCCTGGCAACCACGGGCGCGACCAACTTCGCGCTCTTCACCGAGTTCGCCTCGGCCGGGCTGCTCCTCGTCGTCATCGTCGCCCTGTTCTGTGGCGACACCGTGGCCAGTGAGGCCTCCTGGGCGTCATTGCGGTACCTGCTCGCGATCCCGGTACCCCGCGCCCGGCTGCTCCGTCAGAAGCTGCTCGTGGCCCTCTGCCTCAGCGCTGGTGCGAACCTGCTGCTCCCGACCTGGTCCTACCTGGTCGGGGCGGTGTTCTTCGGCCAGACCCCCGGGCAGTCGCCCCTGGGCGGCACGTTCAGCACCGGGGCCGCGCTGGAGAGGCTGCTCATCGTCGTCTCCTACGTCAGCATCCAGTGCCTCCTCGTCGCTGCCCTCGCGTTCCTGCTCAGCGTGCTCACTGACGCGCCGCTGGGCGCCGTGGGTGGGGCGACGATGCTCGTCGTCGTGTCCAACATCCTCGACTCGATCCCGTCCCTCGACCCGTATCGACGCTTCCTGCCCACCCACTTCCAGTACGCGTGGCTGGACGCGCTCGGACAGGACGTCGTCTGGGACGACATGAGGCGCGGCACCGGGCTGGTCCTGGCCTACTCCGCCGTGTTCTTCGCGCTCGCGTGGTGGCGGTTCCAGGCAAAGGACATCGTCAGCTGAACCCCCCTTCCCGGCCCGGGACCCCCACCGGGACAGCCGGAACGGCCCGGACCTCCCGGCTACCAGGCGACGAGGGACACACCGACCCGATGACGTCGCCCGGACCTCATCCTGCGCACGCGTGCCAGGCCGCGAGCCGGGAGAACCCCTCATCGAGGCTGACCCGGGGCTGCCACCGCAGCGCGGCCCGGGTCCTGCGCTGGTCGAACCAGTGCGCGTTCGCCATCTGCGCGGCGAGGAACCTCGTCAGCGGCGGGGTGTCCTGCCGGCGGGTGGCGGCCCACAGGGCCTCGAGGCACCCGCCGGCCACCCAGCCGGCCCACAGCGGCACCCGTACCGAGGGCCCCGGTACGCCTGCCGCCTCGCAGAGCCGGGCCAGGACCTCCCGGACCGGTCTCGGCTCGCCGTTGGAGACCACCAGCGCCTCGCCGTGCAGCGGTCCGCACGCGGTGACGCCGGCCGCGAGCGCGTCGGCCGCGTTGTCGACGTACGTGGTGTCGATCAGCGCCGCTCCCGTGCCGATCACCGGCAGCCGCCCGGTCCTTGCCCGCGCCAACAGCCGCCCCATCAGCTGGGTGTCCCCCGGACCCCATACCAGGTGCGGCCGCAGGACGAGCACGGCCAGCGCGGCAGAGTCCGCCGCCAGCGCCTCACGCTCCGCGACGGCCTTGGACCGGGCGTAGTGGCCACGCGCCGACGCGGGGTCCGCCGGCTGCGCACCGACGCCCACCAACGGCCGCCCGCCGTGCGCCACTGACGGTGACGAGACGTGCACCAGCCGGCCCACGTCGGCGGTCCGGCACGCGTCGACGACGTTCCGCGTCCCGCCGATGTTGACGCGGGCGAACTCGCCCCACGGGCCGGCCAGGTCGACCTTCGCGGCGAGGTGGACGACGACGTCCTGGCCGCGGGCGGCCCCGCGGACGAGGGAGCGGTCCCGGATGTCGCCGAGCACCTCCCGGCAGGGCAGGCGGGAACGGCGGCGTTGCAGGACAGTCACGTCGTCGCCCCGGTCCAGGAGGACCTGCACCGTGGCCCGGCCGACGGTGCTGGTGGCGCCGGTCACCAGCACCTTCATCGCGTGCCCGAGCGGCGGGCCCGGCGGTCGGCCGTGCCGGCCAGCAGCCGGGTGGCGCGACGGGACAGGTCCTGGCGGTCGACCTTTGAGGCATGACGGATGTCGACCGGCAGCCCCGCGGTCACCAGGACCGCCGCGACCTCGACGCGCGCCGCCCTGCGCACCGCCTCGGCCAGCCCGGGCTCGGCCAGCCGCAACGTCGTCGTCGCTCGCGGCCAACGGGCGGGTGCCCGGTCGGCCAGCCGCCGGCGCAGGCTCGGTAACCCGCCTGGCGCCGCCGCACCGGCCGGCACCACCACCACGACGACCACCTGCGTCCCCTCGGGTCCGACTCCCACGACCGCCGCGGCCTGCACCTCCTCAAGCGCCTCGACGCGCTGCTCGGTGCCGACCGGCGTCACCGCACCGGAGGCGGTGCTGACGACATGGGACAGCCGACCTTCGACCCACAACCTGCCCTCCGCGTCGAGGTGACCCACGTCGCCCGTGCGGTGCCAGCCGCCGTCCGGGGAAGCGGTCTGCTCGGTCCACCAGAGCGCGTCGTAGCGGTCCTTGACGTGCGCGCCGCGCACGCAGATCTCGCCGGTTCGTCCCGTCCCGTCATGCGGTCCGGCCTCGTCCGCGGTGCCGGACCCAGCGAGGGGTCTGACGGCAACCTCGACGCTCGCGAGCGGCCGCCCGACGCACACGCCCTCCCCCGCGCCCGCTTCCTCGATCTGTGCGAGGGAGACGTCGGTGACCGGCAGTGCTTCGGTCATCCCGTACGGCGTGTGGGCCTCGGCGTTGGGCAGCACCGTGCGCACCGAGCGCAGGAGGGAGGCGGGCACGGGGGCACCGGCGGAGATCAGCAGGCGGACCTGACCGAGGGCGTCACGGTGCCCTGCCGGCAGGTCGCCGGCGGTGGCCGCGACGCCGCGCAGCGCTGCCGGTGAGGCGAACACGACCGTCGCGTGCACCGCAGCCACCGCCTCGGCGAGGCCGGCCGCGGTGAGCGTCGCGGGCCTCGTCACGTCGATGTCCGGAGCGGCGGAGGCGATCCCGAGGGCTGGTCCGAGAAGGGCGAACGGCGCGAACGCGGCGACCATCCGATCCTCCGGGACGATTTGGTATGCCGCGCGCAGGGACTCGATCTGGGCCAGGACCTGACGGTGCCGGTATACCACCCCCTTCGCGGGTCCGGTGGCGCCGGAGGTGAACACCACGGCGCAGTCCTGTCCGAGGGGCGGCTCCGGCGGCGGGCTGGTGCCGGCACCGAGCCTGGCCAGGTCGCCGACGTGGTGCGCGA
>JBPCOG010000028.1:0-3265 GCA_051000455.1 Lapillicoccus sp.
TGACGCCGCGCTCCTCGAGCCGGCGCACGCGCTGGTGGACCGCAGAGGTGGACAGCCCGGTCGCCCTGCCGAGGTCGGTGAAGCTCATCCGGCCGTCTCGGGCCAGCAGGTCGACCAGCTGGCGATCGAGGTTCTCCACGGGCCTAGGCTACGCACCCGGCGCGGCCCGGCAGCCGCCCCGGCAGGCGGAGGTGGAACGATGTCCGGCGTGACCCCGCCCCTTGCCGCCAGGCCGTCCGCGGTGCCGGGCCGCCTCATGCTGCTGGACTCCGCCTCGCTGTACTTCCGGGCGTTCTACGGGGTCCCGGACCAGCGCACCTCCGACGACGAGCCCCCGACGAACGCGGTGCGCGGGTTCCTCGACATGCTCGCCTCGCTCATCGACAAGCACCGCCCAACCCACGTCGCCGCCTGCTGGGACAACGACTGGCGGCCGGCGTTCCGCGTCGAGGCGATCCCCTCCTACAAGACGCACCGGATGGCCGAGGGCAGCGAGGTCGCCGAGGCGGTTCCCGCCGATCTCGAGGTACAGGTGCCATTGATCCGGGACGCCCTGGCCGCGTTCGGACTCGCGCGGGTCGGCTCGGACGGCTACGAGGCGGACGACGTCATCGGCACGCTCGCCCACGCGTCGCGCGGGGTGCGTGCCGTCGACATCGTCACCGGCGACCGGGACCTGTTCCAGCTCGTCGACGACGCCGACCGGATCCGGGTGATCTACACCGCCCGAGGGGGGGTGCGGGACGCCGACGTCGTCGACGAGGCCTTCCTGGGCGAGAAGTATGCCGTGGCGTCAGGGTCCGCCTACGCGGACATGGCCGTGCTGCGCGGGGACTCCAGCGACGGGCTCCCCGGCGTTGCCGGGATCGGCGAGAAGACCGCCGCCCGGCTCATCACGGCATACAAGGATCTCGCCTCGCTCCGGCGGGCCGTCGACTCCGGCGACCCCGCGATCAAGGGCGCTCAGCGGGTGCGGCTCGAGGCGGCGGCGGCCTACCTCGATGTTGCCCCGCGGGTCGTGCGGGTGGCGCTGGACGTCCCCGTCCCCGACGTCGACCTGGCGCTGCCCACCGGCGTGGCGGACCTCACGCTGCTGAGCAGGCTGGCCTCTGAGTACGGCCTCACGAGCTCGATCAACCGGGTGCTCGCGTCGATGAACATCCACTGACCGGTCGGCCGCCGCCAGCCGGGCCGACGCTGGGATCAGTCGATCCGGTCCGCGGCCACGACGCCGCGCATGACGAGGTCGACGGCCTTGTGTGCGTTGGACGACACCCCTGGGTCCGGTGCGGCGTCCCCGACCTGGCCGAGCAGGTCGACGACCTGTTTGCAGCGCCGGACGAAGTCCCCTGCGGCCATCTCGCTGTCCTTGAGCACCTGGTCGAGGCGCTGCCCGCCGGCCCAGCGGTGGACGATCCACGCCATGCCCGCGTCAGGCGGCCCCGCGTTCGGCAGCAGGTGCTCGCGCTCGCGGTCCTCGATGTCGCTCCACAGGCGGAGCATGACGGCGAACGCGTCGAGCACCTCCTGGTTCGGCATGCGGGGCGAGATCTCGCCCTGGTCCCGTCGGGGCTCGTGCACGAGGGTGGACACGACCGCGGCGAGGCCGGCGGGGTCCAGGCCCCGCCAGACCCCCCGCCGCAGGCACTCGGCGGCGAGCAGGTCCTTCTCGGTGTAGAGCCGGCGCAGGTTCTCCCCCTGCGCGGTGATGCTGGCCCCGCCCCCGCCGAGGTACCCGACCTCGGTGAGCAGGTCGCAGATCCGGTCGAAGGTCTTGGCCACGGAGTTGGTGCGGCCCTCGACCTTGCGCCGCAGACCCTCGGTCTCCCGGTGCAGCCGCCACCAGCGCTCCGCCCACCGGGCGTGCTCCTCACGGTCGGGGCACCCGTGGCACGGGTGGGCACGCATCCGGCGGCGCAGGTCCGCGACCCGTCCGTCGTCCCCGGGCACCTCCTCCCTCCGGCGTGCCAGGGGCGGCGCGTGGGGGACGGCGATCCGCAGCGAGGTCGCCAGGTCGCGTCGCGACTTCGGGCTCTTCGCGTTGAAGTTGTTGGGGATCCGCAGCTGGGCGAGCGGCTCGACCGGGGTCGGCACGTCGACCACGGTCAGCCGGCGCAGCCGCCGGTCCTCGGTCACCACTGCCGGCGAGGACGCCTCCCCCCGGGCGCCCCGGTTGACCTGGATGACCACCGCGTAGCCAGCCCGGCGGCCGGTCGGGATCCTGATGACGTCTCCGGCACGAAGCCGTTCCAGGCTGAGGGCCGCCTCGGCCCGGACGCTGGCCGACCGGGCCTTCGCCGTGTCCTTCTCGACGGCCCCGATCTCGTTGCGCAGGGCGGCATACGCGCTGAAGTCCCCGAGGTGACAGGTCATCGACTCGGCGTACCCGGCCAGTGCCTCCTCGTTGCGGCGGATGGTGCGGACGAACCCGACGACCGCCCGGTCGGCCTGGAACTGGGCGAAGGAGGTCTCGAGGACCTCCCTGGCGCGGTCCCGGCCGACCTGCCCGACGAGGTTGACCGCCATGTTGTAGGTGGGCCGGAAGCTGGAACGCAGGGGGTACGTGCGGGTGGACGCGAGTCCGGCCACGGCCGCGGGGTCGAGCCCCGGGTTCCACAGGACGACGGCGTGGCCCTCGACGTCGATCCCCCGCCGGCCCGCGCGCCCCGTCAGCTGGGTGTACTCGGCGGGGGTGACGTCGGCGTGTGTCTCACCGTTGAACTTGACCAGTCGCTCGAGCACGACGGTGCGCGCGGGCATGTTGATGCCGAGGGCGAGCGTCTCGGTGGCGAACACCGCACGGATCCGCCCGGCCGTGAAGAGTTCCTCGACGATCTCGCGGAACGTCGGCAGCATTCCCGCGTGGTGGGCCGCGAAGCCGCGCGCCAACCCGTCGACGAAGTCCCAGTAGCCGAGAACGGTGAGGTCCTCGTCCGCGAGTCCCTGGATGCGTTCCTCGACGAGCCGCCGTATCTCGTCCCCGTCCGCGTCCGGGATCAGCCTGACGTTCTGGCGCAGCAGCTGGCCGACAGCCGCGTCGCAGCCGACGCGGCTGAAGATGAAGGTGATCGCAGGAAGCAGCCCTTCGCGGTCGAGCCGGTCGATGACCTCCGCCCGGCCCGGACTGCCGCCGGGCCGACCGGGGCGCCCGGTGCCGTGCCCGGCCGGAGCGCCTGACCCGCCGCGACCCTGTCCCCCCCGGCCGCCGGGTCCGCGGCGACCCTGTCCCCCCCGGCCACCCGCTCCCCCCCGACCACCCCGGGCG
>JBPCOG010000361.1:0-1242 GCA_051000455.1 Lapillicoccus sp.
CACTTCAACGTGCTTCGTGGTCACGTGTCGACCCTCGGCGAGCGCGGTGTCAGCGGGATCAAGGTGGTCGGTGACTTCGTCCCCAACTACCTCGCGGGGCTGCCCAGCGAGCTGGCGATGATGACCCTGTTCGACCCGACCAACGGGACCCCGTCAGTGGTGATGGACGCCACCCTCATCACCGAGGTCCGCACCGGGGCGATGACGGCGGTCGGAGCCAAGTACCTCGCCCGTCCGGACGCGAAGGTCCTGGGTCACGTGGGCGCCCGTGGCACGGCCTGGTCCAACATCACCATGCTCGACGACCTCCTCGACCTCGACGAGATCCGCGTGACCAGCCGCAGGCCCGAGTCCCGTGAGGCGTTCGCCGAAGCGCTGTCCGCCGAGCTGACGACGCCGGTCCGGGTGGTCGCCACCGCGGAGGAGTGCTTCGACGGTGCCGACGTGCTCGTCGAGGCGTCCCGGCTGACCGAGCCCACCCCCCTGCTGCGCACCGGCGTCGTCTCCCCGGGTGCCTTCGTGGTGCCCTACGGGACGGTGAGCGCCGTCGAGCTGGACCTGCTCGACGTCATAGACAAGGTCGTCGTCGACGACTGGAGGGAGGCGCAGGCGGGCCGGTTCGGTGCGCTGCGGCAGCATGTCGACACCGGCCGGCTCTCCCCCGAGACCCTGCACGCCCAGCTGGGGGAGGTCGTGGCCGGCCTCCGACCGGGCCGGGAGAGCGCAGAGGAGCGGATCCTGCTGTGGCACCGCGGGCTGTCCATCCTCGACGTCGCCGTCGCGCACCTCATCCTGCGCCGGGCAGAGGCGGCCGAGGTCGGTACGATGCTTCGGTACCGCTGAGGTGGTGTCCTCCCCGGTCGACCCAGCCGGCCCAGCCGGCCCCGCCTTCCCGGTCTCCCCAGCATCCCCGGACACGGCCCGGGGCGGCGGCGCTCCGCGGGTGGCGAACGAGGTGGTCGTCACCGAGGCAGGAGCCCTGGACCGGGGCGCCGTCCGCGCCATCGCCCGGGGCAGCACCGTCGTGCTGGGCCCGGCACTGCTCGAGGCGACCGCGTTACGGAGGGCGCAGGTGCTGTCTACGTTGGCCGGTGGCGACGCCGTGTACGGCGTCAACACGGGGATGGGCGCGCAGAGCAAGGTGCGGCTCACCGCTGACGAGCAGGCGCGGCACCAGAGGAACCTCTTCCTGGCAAGGGCGGTGGGCGGGCCTCCCTGGTTGGACGACGCGGAGGCCAGGGC
>JBPCOG010000388.1:0-1647 GCA_051000455.1 Lapillicoccus sp.
TCAGCTGCTCGAAGGCGCGCAGGTACTCGCCGAGCCGCTGCGGTGGGACGGCCGCGTCCTCCCAGCCCGACCAGGCCTCGGACCCGTCGGGCAGCCGGGTGGCGAGCCCCGCGCCCTCCTCCCGGACCCGCCACAGCCGGCGCATGTCGGTGCCATCGTCGGTGACGAGCTCCGTGGCCCCGAGTGCGGTCGCCCGCGCCGCCACCGCCCGGGCAAGGTCGAGCGCGGCACCGGGCGTCGTCCCTCCGGTCTCGACATAGAGCCAGGCCCGCCCGTCCGGCATGGTGGGCAGCGCGCGGTCCGGGTTACGGGACCGCAGGGCGTGCACAAGGGCGACGTCGATGCCCTCGACGGTGAGGACCGGCAGGTCGAGCAGACCCGGGACGGCGTCCGCCGCGGCCAGGCTGCTGGGGAACCCGAGGACGCACAACGCCCGGCACGCCGGCGACTCGACCAGGTCGACGGTCGCGCCGAGGATGGTCACGCAGGTGCCCTCCGTCCCGACCAGGGCCCGGGCGACGTCGAACCCGTTCTCGGGGAGCAGCGCGTCCAGGCTGTAGCCCGAGACCCGCCGGCCCAGCTTGGGGACCCCGCCGCGGATGTCCTCGGCGTACTCCACCGACAGCTCGCGAAGGGAGCGGTAGAGCGTGCCGAGCCGGTCGTCGCGCGCGCAGAGCGCGGTCAGCTCCGCCGGCGACGTCGCGCCCGCGGTGAAGCGGGTCCCGTCGAGCAGGACCACCTCGAGCGAGCGCACGTTGTCGTCCGTCTTGCCCCAGGCCACCGAGTGCAGTCCGCACGCGTTGTTGCCGATCATCCCGCCCAGCGTGCAGCGGCTGTGCGAGGACGGGTCCGGGCCGAAGGTGAGCCCGTGCAACGAGGCCGCCCGGCGCAGCCGGTCGAGCACCAGCCCCGGTTCCACGTATGCCGTCCGCTGCGTTGCGTCGAGCCGCACCAGCGCGTCCAGGTGGCGGGTGAAGTCCAGGACGACCGCCCGGTTCGTCGCCTGGCCGCCGATGCTCGTCCCTGCCCCCCGCGGCAGGACCGGGACCCGCAGCTCTCGCGCGACCCGGAGCACGGCGAGCACGTCGTCCTCGCTCCGGGGCCCGACGACGGCCAGCGGGATGTGGCGGTAGTTGGAGGCGTCTGTCGAGTACGTCGCCCGCGCCGTCCGGCTGACGTCGACAACGTCCGCCGACCTGGTGCCGAGCGCGTCGTGCAGGGCGGCCTCGAGGCCTCCCTCCGTGCTGGTTGTCATGAGGCTCACCGTCTCTCGCTCGCGGGTGGTCGGCTCGGGCCGGGACGTCCCCGGCCCGGGGTCGCCGCTTCAGGACGCCGATGCGGACGGCGCTCATGGCGGGTGCTCTGGTGAGCAGGCGGACCAGCACGACGCCGCGGAGGTTGTTCCCGAGGCCGACGACGCGCCCGTCGTGCTGGCACGCGGGCAATGTGGGTACCTGCGCGCCCGGACTCCTGCACCCTATGACTCGCAGGTCCTGACTCGCAGGTCCAGGGAGTAGAACAGCGTGTCGTACCGGGCTGCTCCGACCGCCACGAACCGCTCCAGTCGCCCGTACTGGCGAAACCCCAACGACCGGTACAGCGAGGCGGCCCGCTCGTTGTCTCCACGCAGGTCCAGGGTCAGCACTT
>JBPCOG010000327.1:0-14183 GCA_051000455.1 Lapillicoccus sp.
GCCAGGTGCCGGATCAGCCCGAGCAGGCTCAGGGTGCTCGGCGGAACGGAGCGGCGGGCGAGCTGCTCGGCGTCGAGACCTCCGCACTTCATCTCCAGAGTCAACCGGTAGTTGCCGAGATACTCGCGCAGCGTTGCCTTCTCGCTCATCGGGTTGCCGTAGGTCCGCGGGTCGTCGGCGCCGCCTACCCACATGTCGCTCATAGCCGACGACCCTTCCCTACAGCCGCAGCCGGCGCAAGCGGGTTGCCGTCAGGGCGATGACCGGCAGTGCTCGCAGCCGCAGCCGGGGCCACAACCTCCCGCGGGCATCGTCATGTCCTCCCCACCAGCGGAGGCGAGGACGTCCAACCGGCAGGCGCAGGAGGCGAGGACCGGCACGTCGGCGCGCGCAGAGGCGACGGCCCGCTGATTGGCGATGATCCGAGCCTCGTCGTGGCGGCCGAGGCGTGCGAGACCCTCGTGGTACCCGTGCAGGCTCCACACGTTGCCGGGATGGTGGACGGACCGGCTGACCGCCGGGTCCAGGCCGAGATCGGCGGCGTAGACGGCGGCAGCCTCGGCCACCTGACCCTGCTCGAGCAGCAGGGCGCCGTATGCGTGGCGGGTGGGCTGCATCCATCCCCAGGGCTCGTCGTAGGGCAGCGCGTCGTCCAGGGCGATGGCCTCTCTCAAGCGGGTGAAACCCTCCTCGACGTGTCCCTGCCGGTAGGCGATCTCGCCGTCCAGCATCGCCCCGGCGACCGCCAGGATGTCCAGCGCCGTGTTGTTGAAGAGGTAGCGCGAGTCGGGCACGAGCGCCACCGCCTGGACGAACTCCTCGCGCGCGGCTCCGGCGGCCGCGACGTCCCCCAGCACCGCATGGCCGACCCCTCGCCCGTAGAGCACCATCGCTGTCGTCGTGCAGTAGAGACTCGGATCCTGGGGAAGCGGCGCGGCGACAAGCTCCGCCCAGCGACCGAAGCGCACCAGCACGTGGGTCCGCAAGGGGACGAAGGCCTCGAGCCAGTCGGCCATGGGTGGGCTCTCGAGCCCAAGCAGCTGCGGGGTCAGCTGTGAGCTCAGCTCGTCCGCTGCCTCGATGGCGTCCTGGTAGCGGGCGAGGAACATCGCCGCGTAGACGATGAAGTGCAGGTCGTGGGCTCGGTAGAGGGAGTAGAAGTTCAGCGGGCCCGCTCGCTCGACGAAGAGCCGATCTGCTTGCACGGCTCGTCGGTTCGCCGCGATGGCTGCGTGGTAGTCGCCGCACAGGACGTCGAGATGGCTCGGCATGTGCTGCAGGTGGCCCGCGTCCGGCACCAGGCCGCGCAGCCGGTCAGCGCTGGTCAGCGCAGCCTCGGGTCGCTCGGACATCTCCAACAGGTGGATGTGCAGGTGCAGCACGAACGGGTGCCGGCGGCCGCCGGGCAGCGCCAGCGCAGCGTCCAGGAGACGCTCGGCCTCGGGAGCCCGCGAGCCCGGGGCCGGCTCGCCGGTGAGCGGATCCCACAGGGCCCAGGCGGTGACGTTGAGGAGAGCGTCGGCGGCGAGCGCGAGGACGTCGAGGTCCATTGGAAAGGCGGCGGCCACCTCGGCCATCGCGTCGGCGTATGCCGCGTGCCCGGCTTGCCAGCTCTGCGGATCGTCCGCCGCCACCCCGGCATACCGGCGGGTCAGCGCAGCCACCAGGCTGGCCTCCGGCTCGCCGGCGGGTCCCTCGCTGGTCAGCCCCTCGCGCGCCAGCTCCAGCTCGGACCGGGCTCGATCCAGGCTGGCTGGCAGGTCGACGGGGTCGAACGCGTCCCAGCCCTTGTTGTAGTTGGGCCCAACCGCGTAGGCGATGCCCCACCGCGCAGCCCACAGGTCCGGGTCGTCCCGGAGCGCCTTCTCGAAACAGGCGACCGCCTCCTCGTGGTTGAAGGCGTAAGCCCAGACCAGCCCACGGTCGAACCACACCTGCGCCGGGGCCGAGCTTGTGCGCAGCGGGCGGCTGTAGTCACCGAGGTTGTAGTACACGTCGCTCACTGCGTGAGCGTAGCGGGACCCTGCGGAGCAGGGTTCGATCTCGCCGAGGAGCTGACGCGCGCCGTGTCTGGCAGGATGGGCGTCGACTGGAGGCGAGCGTGACCGAGTACCCTCAGCTGCTGCACACGGCCATCGACACCACCGATGCCCGTGGACTTGCCGAGTTCTACCGACAACTCCTGGGGCTGCAGTACCGGCTCGGCGATGAGCCTCCCGCGGATGGTGATGACGACGATGCGGACTGGCTCGTCCTGGTAGATGCCAACGGATCCCGAAAGCTGGCATTCCAGCAGGTCGAGAGTCTGAAGCCGACCACGTGGCCGGACCATGACGTACCGATGCAGATGCACGTCGACTTCACCGTTTCAAGTATCGAGGAACTGCGGCGGCAGCGCGAGCGAGCTGAGGCGCTCGGAGCGGGTCTGTTGCTCGACCGGACAGAGGAGGCGGGCGAGCCGCTCTACGTCCTTGCTGACCCGTCGGGCCATCCGTTCTGCATCTTCGTCGCCTGAACGCGTCCCCATCCCGGATCTCCCACGTGGTGCTGCCGCGGCTGAGGACGGCCGGGCCCAGTGGCCAGGTGAGGTTCCATCCCGGACGTCAGCGTGGCCGCCGGTGGGGCTGGCGCCCGCGGAGGACACGGACCCGTTCCACCGCCGCCACCACCGCCGCCGGGTGGGTCACCGGAACCATGTGCGCAGCCCCGCCGACTGACGTCAGACGGCCGTTGGACCTCCCGCGCAGCTGCGAGCACCACTCCTGTGAGGCAATCCGGTCCTTCTCCCCGCGCACGATCTCGACCGGCAGCGTCAGCCGGACCAGCGCCAGGTCGGTGCGGAAGTGTCGCACTGCGTCCATGCCCCGCAGCATGCTCCCCGCGCCGGTGCGCCAGTACTGGGGGAACAGGACGGTCGCCCTTGCCGGCCGCTCATGGGTGGCGGCGCGGACCCACTGGCTGAGCATCCGCGGCCACGTCCGCGCCGCCGGATCGGTGACCGGACCCACGAGGACGAGCCCCGCCACGTCGCGCGAACGGGAGGCCGCCTCGACCACCACGGGACAGCTCGCCGAGTGACCGACCAGGATCATCGGCTCGCCACCCGGGAGCGTCTGCAGCAGCCGCTCGGCTTGCCGCTCGGTCCGAAGGTTCGTCCCGCGAGGCGCCGGGCGACCCATCGACGGCAGCAACACGACGAGGCTCCGCCCGCTCAGTCTGTGGCGGACCGCTTGCCACGACCTGCCGTCCAGGCCCAGCCCGGGAACGAACACGACAAGCGGAGTGTCCGCCACGGCGGTACCTGAGACCTGCTGGACCGGTGTCGCAGCTGTGGGCTCACCGTTCATCGGCGCAGCAGACATGAGACTCTCGGTGAAGTGGGTGGGGTGATGGTCGCCGTGACGGCGCGGAAGGCGCCGAAGCCGGAGTGCCAGGTCAGAGCACGGTTCGCAGCGCCTGCGAGGCGATCTCCACGCGCACCGTGGCGCCAGCCGGCAGGTCCATCACTTCGCCGTCGATCTGCAGCGGCAAAGGGGTCAACGTCGTGAACCCGTAGCTGCGAACGCTGGGCTGCTTGCCGAGCCCGGTGATGCTGGCCTTGACGGCGGTCGCGAGGATCCGCCATTTGGCAGTGTGCCGGAGCGTGATCACCTCGAACATGCCGTCGTCTGGCCTGCCCTCCTCCGCCAGCGTCGCGACCTTCGCCATCTGTGCGATGTTGGCGAAGACGAGGCTGTCGAAGCGTTCGTGGGAACCGTCCTCCAGCTCGATCTCGAAGGGACGGAACCGGGCGAACGAGCGGACGACCGTCACCATCTCGCGCAATGAGCCCTTGTCTCCCTTTTCGAGGTCGACGGCGACCACGGGGGTCAGCCCCAGCCCGATGTACGAGTGGGCGTATCGGACGACGTCGCCGGCCGCGCCACCTGCGGTGAGGCGGAGCAGGTCTAGGCGGCTGACGGCGCCCTGGGCGATCGCCGCAGCAATCGGCCGCTCCTTCGTGGTGCGCCGGTGGTCGTTGGCGTTGCCCGCTGCCAGCACGGCGCTCGCGGCGCGGTCGTTGGCGGCCTGCATCACGCCGTTGACGACCTCGTTGTAACCGCCGTCGCCGCTGACGGAGACCACCAGCGGGCTCCCCGCGCCGGCTGCGGTGCGAGCGAGTTCCGTCGCGTGGCCGGCGTGCTCGGTCGGCACCAGGTCCACCGTCAGCGTCGGCACCCGCTGGCCCAGGTCCCGACGCAGCTCCTCAGCCCGCTCCCGAGCCTGACCGCTGCTGTTCGGGTTGAAAATCAGGACCACACGGTCGAAAGGGAGCACCCACCCAGCATAGGTGGAGGTGACGCCCGCCCGGACCACCAAGCGGCCGGTCCAGCCGGAGCTGCGCAACTGCCCGGAACCGCGGCGCACGAGCCGTGGAAGCACCAGATGGGTATGCCGGTGGCTACCGCGCCTCGAAAGCGGCCCGGCTGCTCCCGGGCAGGGAGCTGCTCGGTCGTCCTCCGGTATGCCGTTCGCGGGCTGCTGTCAGCGGCGGCGCCTCCCGATGAGGACGCCGACGAGCGTGCCGACCAGGGCACCGAGAAGGTATGGACCGTAGGTCCTGACCAGCACCGGCAGCACCGCCGCACCGAGGTCGAGCGCGTCGTCGGGCCCGGCCAGCGGCCCGCGCGGGGGCCGGAGGGCGCGTGAGCTCACGCCATCCGCGTTCTCGGCAGCCGTCGCGGCGGGCTTCGGCGCCGCCTCCCCCTTCGGGGTGGGGGCGTCTTCGCCCAGCTGCTCGACGGAGGGCGGCGCAGCCGCGCGGTCGGGCGGTGCCTCCGCTGAAGTGGTCGGGCTCGCCGCGTTCCCAGCGTCCGGCTCGGCAAGACGCTGCTCCAGGCAGGCCACGAAGCGCCCGAGCAGCTTGTCGGACACGTCCTGCATCACTCCGCGTCCGAACTGGGCCGGCTTGCCGGTGACCGTGAGGTCGGTGGTCACGTCGACGGAGGTGCCGTCGGCGGCGGCGGCGAGGACGGCGATGACCGTCGCCCCCGCCGTCCCGTTGCCGCGCTTGTCCTTGCCCATGGCCTGGATGACGGCTCGGTGACCGTCGTTGTCTCGCTCGACGAAGGTGCCTGACCCGGCATACACGAGCGCGATCGGGCCCAGCTTGACCTTGCAGGTGCCCTCGAAGGAGTCGCCGTCGACCCGGGTGACCGTCGCTCCGGGGAAGCACCCCGCGACCCCCTCGAGGTCCATGAAGGCTTCCCAGGTGCGATCGACGGGCGCCGGGACGGTGAACGCGTGGCGCAGCTCCATCGGCTCAGCCGGCCGCCGCCGCGAGCACTGCGCGACGGGTGAGGACCGTGGCGAGATGCCTGCGGTAGTCGGCGTCGCCGTTGAGGTCGCTGGGCGGGTCGGTGCCCTCGGCCGCCGCCGTGGCGGCCTCGCGAACAGCCTCCTCGGTGGCCGGCCTCCCGGCGAGAGCCTGTTCCACTGCGGTGGCCCGCAGGGGGGTGGACCCCATGTTGGTCAGCCCGATCTTCACCTCCGCGATGGTGTCTCCCTCGGTGCGCACGGTCGCGGCGACCGCGACGATGGCCCACTGGTGGACGACCCGGACGAACTTCTCGTAATGAGCCCCCCAACCGGTGTGCTTCGGGACCCGCACCTGGGTGAGCAGCTCCCCCTCTCCGACTGCCGTCTCGAAGATGTCGACGAAGAACTCCCGGGCGGGGACGGTCCGGGTCGCTGCGCCGGGCCCGACGATGACGAGCTCCGCGTCGAGTGCGAGTACCGCGGCGCCGACATCACCGGCCGGGTCGGCGTGGACGAGCGCCCCACCCAAGGTGCCCCGGTGCCGGATCTGGGGGTCGCCGACCTCGCTGAGGGCCTCGTGCAGGAGCAGCGCGTGCTGGCTGACCAGGGGGCTCGCGAGGACGTCGGCGTGGGTCACCATCGAGCCGATGACGATGTGCTCGGCGTCCTCGGTGATCTGGCGGAGCGCGGAGATCCGGCCGAGGTCCACGACCACCTCCGGGGTGTTGAGCCGGAGCCGGAGCACCGGCAGCAGGCTCTGCCCGCCGGCGATGACCTTGCCGTCGTCCCCGGCGGCAGCAAGGGCCGCGAGGGCGTCCTCGACCGACTCCGGTGCCACATAGTCGAACTTGGACGGGATCATTGCGCGTCGCCTTCCGACTCGTCGAAGTGGGGCTGGGCCACGGGCGTCGTGGGCTCGGTGCCCGCCTCGGCCGTGGTGGCCGCCTGGCCCGACTGGCCCGCCTGGCCCGCCTGGACCGCCTGGTAGACCCTCTCGGGCGTGCAGGGCATCCGGATGTCCCGGACACCGAAGTGGCGGACCGCGTCGACGACGGCGTTGACGACCGCCGGGGTCGACGCGATGCATCCCGCCTCCCCCACCCCCTTGACCCCCAGGGTGTTGGACGTGGCTGGCGAGACGGTCTGGTCGAGGTCGAAGCTGATCGTGTCGGCCGCGGTGGGCAGGGTGTAGTCGACGAACGAGCCCGATACGAGCGTGCCGTGGTCGTCGTAGACCGCCTCCTCCCACAACGCCTGGGCGATGCCCTGGACCAGCCCGCCGTGGATCTGGCCGTGCACGATGAGCGGGTTGACGACGTTGCCGAGGTCGTCGACGGCGACGTACTTGCGCATCTTCACAGCTCCGGTCTCGGTGTCGACCTCGACCGCGCACAGGTGGGTGCCGTGCGGGAACGAGAAGTTCACCGGGTCGAAGGTGGCCGACGCGTCGAGCGTCGGTTCCATCCCCTCGGGCAGGTCATGGCTGGTGAAGGCGGCCCAGACCACCTCGGCCATGGTCTTGCCCTGGTCGGTGCCCTTGACGGTGAAGCTGCCGTTCTTGTACTCGAGGTCGTCGACCGAGGCCTCGAGCATGTGCGCGGCCATCGGCCTGGCCTTGTCGATGACCTTGTCGACCGCGTTGACGACGGCCTGACCGCCGACGACGAGCGAGCGCGAACCGTAGGTGTCCAGGCCCCGGGGGGCGATCTGCGTGTCGCCGTGGAGGATCTCGACGTCGTCGAAGGCGACCCCGAGGCGGTCGGCGACGATCTGCGACCACGCAGTCTCGTGCCCCTGCCCGTGGGACGACACCCCGGTCACGACCTCGACCTTGCCCGTCGGCAGCATCCGGACCTCCGCGTGCTCCCAGCCGCCGGCGGCGTACGAGAGTGCGCCGAGGACCCGCGACGGTGCCAGGCCGCACATCTCCGTGAAGGTCGAGACGCCGATCCCGAGCTGGACCGGGTCCTTCTCCGCGCGCCGGCGTGCCTGCTCGACCCGCAGCGCGTTGTAGTCGAAGAGCTCGATGGCGCGGGCGGTCGCGGCCTCGTAGTTGCCCGAGTCGTACTCCATGCCGGCCACCGTGGTGAAGGGGAACTCCTCGTGCCTGATCCAGTTCTGCTCGCGGATCTTCAGCGGGTCGATGCCCACCTCGACGGCGAGCTCGTCCATGAGCCGCTCGATGGCATACGTCGCCTCGGGTCGCCCGGCTCCGCGGTAGGCGTCGGTCCACGTCTTGTTCGTGAAGAGGTTCGTGCAGGTGAACCGGTAGGACGGGAACTTGTAGATGGCGTTGTACATGAACGCGCCGAGGATCGGGATGCCGGAGGTCACCAGGCCGAGGTACGCGCCCATGTCCGCGAGCAGGTCGACCTTGAGCCCCGTGACGGTCCCGTCCTTGGTCGCCGCCAGGGTGAGCCGCTGCCACTGGTCACGCCCGTGGTGCCCGGAGACGAGCGACTCGCTGCGGGTCTCGGTGTACTTGCACGGCTTGCCGACCTTGCGGGCGGCCATCGTCACGACCGCCTCCTCGGGGGTGTACTGCAGCTTCCCCCCGAACCCGCCGCCGACGTCCGGGGCGATGACCCTCACCTTGTTCTCCGGTATGCCGAGCGTGGCGGCGGTGAAGATGCGCACGAAGTGCGGCACCTGGGTCGAGCTCCAGATCACCAGCTGCTCGCCGGTGGGGTCGCAGACGACGGATCGCGGCTCCATGAAGGCGGGGATGAGCCGTTGCTGGCGGTACTCCCGCTCGATGAGGATGCCGTCCGTGCGAGCAGCCTCGATCGCCTCGTCGACGTTCCCCCCGGTGCCCGCGCCGGCCGAGTCGTACTCCCAGACAGCACTGGTGTTGGTCCCGAGGTCGGGGTGCGCGAGCACGGAGCCCTCCGCCGCCTGCTTGAGGTCCAGGGCCGCGGGCAGCTGCTCGTAGTCGACGTCGACCAGCTCCGCGGCGTCACGAGCCTCCGCAGCGGACCGGGCGACGACCGCGGCGACGATCTCACCGGCGAAGGCGACCCGGTCCACGGCGATCGACGGGTGCGGTGGGGCCTTCTGGTCCGGCGTGATCGGCCAGGCGTTGGGCAACGACCCCTGGATGTCCTTGACGTCCGAACCGGTCAGGACCGCGACGACCCCGCTCGACGCGCGCGCGTCGTCGGTCTTGACGCTCGTGATCCGCGCGTGCGCGAACGGGCTGCGGACCATGGCCAGGTGCAGCATCCCGCTCAGCTGGATGTTGTCGGTCCACCTCGTTCGCCCGGTGATGAGGCGCTGGTCCTCCTTGCGCGCGCGGGGGGCACCCACCTCCAGCGGCGCCGCGGACGGTTGCTGCTCCGTGACGGTCACAGCGCACCCCCCGCAACCTGCTGCACGGCCTTGACGATGTTGTGGTAGCCGGTGCACCGACAGAGGTTGCCCTCGAGGCCGACCCGGATCTCGGCCTCGGTGGGGTGGGGGTTCTCGTTGAGCAGGTCGATCGACTGCATGATCATGCCCGGCGTGCAGTAGCCGCACTGGAGGGCGTGGCACTCGTGGAAGGCCTGCTGCATCGGGTGGAGCTTCCCGTCCTGGGCCAGGCCCTCGATCGTCGTCACCTCGTGCCCGTCGGCCTGCACGACGAGGACGTTGCAGGACTTGACGCTGCGCCCGTCGAGGTGGACGGTGCAGGCGCCGCAGTTGCTCGTGTCGCAGCCGACGACCGTGCCCGTCTTCCCGAGCCGTTCTCGCAGGTAGTGGACCAGGAGCATTCGCGCCTCGACCTCGTCCGAGTAGCTCTCTCCATCAACCTGCATCGTGATTCGGGTCATCGTTGACTCCTCGTCGGTCTGGGTGGGTCTTGTCAGATCGTCGTGCGTTGCGCGTGCGGTGGCAAGGGGGCGACAGGGACCTGCCCACGGGAGCAGCCCTCGGCAGGGTCGTGGTGGGCCGGGTGGTGGTGGATGGGACCCTGCGTGTCGGTCAGCCGCTGGCCCCGGCCCCCCCAGCGCTGGGCGATGATCTCCGCAGCGATGCTCACCGCGGTCTCCTCCGGGGTGCGGGCCCCGAGGTCGAGGCCGATCGGGCCGGAGAGCCCGGCGAGCTCCTCCTCCGTCAGGCCGATCTCCCGCAGCCGGGCCAACCGGTCCTCGTGGGTGCGTCGCGAGCCCATGGCCCCGACGTAGGCGACCTCGGGCAGCCGCAGCGCCACCTCGAGGAGGGGCACGTCGAACTTGGGGTCGTGGGTGAGGACACAGATGACGGTGCGGTCGTCGATGGCGCCTGCATGCACCTGGCCCGCAAGGTAGCGGTGCGGCCAGTCGACGACGACCTCGTCCGCGTCGGGGAAGCGGCTCGCGGTGGCGAAGACCGGGCGGGCGTCGCAGACGGTAACGGTGTAGCCGAGGAACTTCCCGACCCGGGCGCACGCCGCCGCGAAGTCGATGGCCCCGAAGACGAGCATCCGTGCCGCCGGCGCGTGCACGGAGGCGAACACGCGCATCCCCTCGCCCCGGCGCTCCCCCTCAGGGCCGTAGGTCAGGGTCTCGCTGTGTCCGGCGGCCAGCAGGCCCCGCACGTCGTCGGCCACCGCGTCGTTGGTGCGGTCGCTTCCGAGGCTTCCCTGCCGGTCCCGCTCGTCCCCCTCCGGCCGGACGACGAGCCGCAGCCCCAGCCTCGCGGGGTCCGGGTGCTCGACGAGGGTGGCCACCGCCACCGGACGCCCCTCGGCGATGTCTGCGGCCACGTCCCCGAGCTCGGGGAACGTCTGCCGCGAGACCCTCTCGACGTAGACGTCGAGGATGCCTCCGCACGTCAGCCCCACCGCATACGCGTCCTCGTCGCTGACGCCGTAGCGTTGCAGCACAGGCGAACCCGACTCGACAACGGACTGGGACAGCTCGTAGACCGCACCCTCGACGCAGCCGCCCGACACGGAGCCGACGGCCTCACCGGCAGGGCCGACGAGCATCGACGCGCCGGGCTGGCGCGGGGCCGAGCGCCACGTCGCGACGACCGTGCCCATCCCCACCGCGGCACCCTGCTCCCACCAACGCAGCAGCTCCGGGAGGACCTCACGCACGACTGACCACCTCGACCAGCTCGTCGAAGGTGTGCAGGGAGTGGCCGGCGAGGAAGGCGTGGCAGTGCGGCAGCGCCGCGACGACCCCCTGCTGGACCGGTGCGTAGCCCAGCTTGCCGCGGTGCGGGTTGACCCAGACGACGCGGTGCGAGAGGGCGCGGAGGCGGCCCATCTGCTCGTCGAGCACCTCCACGCCGCCGCGCTCCCAACCGTCGCTGAAGACCACGACGACCGCGCCGCGGGCCATGCCGCGCTGGCCCCAGCGGTCGAGAAACGCCTTGAGGGACTCCCCGAGCCGGGTCCCCCCGGACCAGTCGGGGACCGTCTCGCCAGCCGCGACGAGTGCCCGTTCCGGGTCCCGTTGACGCAGGGCGCGGGTCACGCGGGTCAGCCGGGTGCCCATGGTGAAGACCTCGACCGGCCGCCCGCCGCCTGCCCAGTGGTGGGCCAGCCGCAGCAGGGAGTCGGCGTAGGCGCTCATCGACCCGGAGACGTCGACGAGCATGACGACCCGTCGCGGCCGCGTCGCCGGGCGGCGCCACGCGAGCGGTCCCGGCTCTCCGAGCCGTTCGAGCTGGCGCCGCAGGGTGCGCCGCGCGTCGACCTGGCCCCGGTGCCATGCCGTATGCCGGCCCGAGCGCCGTTGGGGGGTCGGTCGCCGCAGGGAAGCGAAGAGCGTTGCCATGTGAGCCTTCTCGACTGCGCTGAGGTTGCCGACGTCCCGATGCCGGAGGACCTCGGTGGCGCTGGCCTGCGCCCGGATGACCTCGGCGGCGGGCTCGGCGTCGCCGCCGCCCGGCTCGTCGTGCAAGCCGGCCTGGATGGTCGGTGGCACGGTCGTTGTGGTGGCCGCCGTCACCTCGGGGCGCCGGTCGGAGAACCAGGCGGCGAACACCTGGTCGTAGCGCTCGGTGTCGTCGGGACTGCTGCACAGGGTTGCCCGGCCGGCCCAGTAGGTGGCCCGTTCGTGGTCCAGGCCGACGGTCGCCACAGCCTCGAGGTACCCGAGCTCCCGGTCCGGCGTGACCGGCATACCGGCAGCGCGCAGCGCGCGGGCGAAGCCGAGCAGCAGGGCGTCGGGGGCGGTGCTCACAGTCACCCCGCCAAGATCCGGTCGAGACTCCTGCGGACCCGGTCGGTGTCCTCGCGGTACTTCACGGCGACCCCGAGCGTGGCCGCCGCGGTCTCGACGTCGAGCTCCTTGGCGCCCAGCGCGTCCAGCGCCCTGGCCCAGTCGAGAGTCTCAGCGACTCCGGGGGGCTTGAGCAGGTCCCCTCCCGAGCGGAGCTCCTGGACGAGGCGCACGACCTGCGCTCCGAGCGCCTGACTGACCTGCGGTGCCCGGCTGCGGACGATGGCGAGCTCGCGCGCGAGCCCGGGATGGTCGATCCAGTGGTAGAGGCAGCGGCGCTTGAGGGCGTCGTGCAGCTCCCGGGTGCGGTTGGAGGTGAGGATGACGATCGGGGGGGTCGTCGCGCGGATCGTGCCCATCTCGGGGATGGTCACCTGGTAGGTCGAGAGCACCTCGAGGAGGAAGGCCTCGAACTCGTCGTCGGCCCGGTCGACCTCGTCGACCAGCAGGACCGCGGGGCTCTCGCGCAGGGCGCGAAGGACCGGCCGGGCGAGCAGGAACCGCTCGTCGAAGAGCGACTTCTCGACCTCGGCCACGTCCGCAGGGGCGAGTCCCGCGTCGCCCGGCGAGCCGTCGCGCAGACGGGCGCTCGTCTCGACCGCCCTCAGGTGGAGGATCTGGCGGGGGAAGTTCCAGTCGTAGAGGGCCTGCGACGCGTCGATGCCCTCGTAGCACTGCAGTCGGATCAACGGAAGGTCCAGCCCCTCCGCGAGGGCCTCCGCGAGAGCCGTCTTGCCGGTGCCGGGCTCCCCCTCGAGCAGGAGGGGTCGGCCGAGCCGGAGCGCCAGGAAGGCCACCGTCGCCAGCGCGTCGTCCGTCAGGTAACCCGTGCGGCCGAGCATCTCGGCCAGCTCCGCGGCGGAGGCGACGGAGGGTTCCATGGCCCGATCATGTCTCATTTCGTCGCACCTGGGACAGGGGGGCGGTCCACGTCCCGGCCGGTGGCCAGGTCGGCGCACTCGACGAGCGCCACGGAGTGCGCCGAGAGGTAGTCCCGAGCGCCGCGGTCACCGACCGCCGAGGAGATCACCTCGGCCCAGTGGGCACGCCCGATGGCCACCGGATGACCGGGCACGCCCCGGTAGGCCGCACGGACCAGGACGTCGGCCAAGTTGCCGGCCGCGTCGTCGGCGGCGGCGGTGGGGGCGAGGGCGCGGGCGACGATGCGGGCGACGACATCCGAGCCAACGTCCGGAAGGTCGACCAGCGTCACCAGGGCGACCGTGGTGTCGGTGCCGAGCAGGTGGGTGAGACCCTCCCGGAGGGAGGCGCCCATGCCCTCGTCCCAGTCCTTGGCGCGGATGGCGGTCACGTCCTCGCCCTCCAGCAACCGCGCCGCGGCCTCTCCCGCCGCGCCGAGGACGACGACCACGGACCTGCACCCGCCCCCGCTCATGGCGGCGATGCTGCGAAGGAGCCAGGAAGTCCCGTCGAGGTCCCGCAGCAGCGCCTTGGGGGTGCCCATCCGCCGGCCGGAGCCGGCAGCGAGGACGAGTCCGGTGACCAGGGTCATTCGTCCAGCACATCACGCGGCGCAGCCGGGAGCCAGCACCGCACCCGCGGACGCCCTCCCCCGCCGCGGCGCCCGGGAGGTGCTCGGTACGCGCACCCAAAAAGGCCCAGCAGACCACCCCGGCAATGAGCCGGCGGACCGATCCGGCGGGCATCGTCGGCCCATCAGCTCAGCTCAGGGAGCGGTGAGGGTGGACGGGACCGCCCCTGAGCTGCCGGTCGTGGCAGAGACCGAGGCGGTGGGGGCGGGGGTGGACGTGCTCGTGGCGGTGGACCTGCTCGTGGGTGTCGTCGGCACTGCTGAACGGCTCGCCGTGGCTGAGGCGGGCGCGGTCCTGGCTGTGGCACTGCCGGTCGGGGTCCCGTTGGTGGCCGTGGCCGGGGCCGGGACGGAGGAGCTTGGCGTTGCCCCCGGGCTGGTCGACGTGCCTGAGCTCGGGGGGGTCGTCACGGAGGGGTTGGGGGTAGCCGGGGTCGTCTGCTTTGCGTCGATGGTGGAGCGGAAGACCGGACTCCCTGCCCGAGGTACTGCACCGCTCTTGCCTGCTCGACGACCGTCCCGCTCTGCCCGGGTCGGTACGGGGGTGTACCTGGCGTCGGGCCACCACGCCACCGCAAGCATGCCCACGACCGCGGCGGTGCCCAGGACGAAACCCGTGCGTTTGGGGCCGCTGCCCGCCGAGGTGGCCCACGCCTTGGCGGCGATCGTGGTGAACAGCCGGGCGAAGGTCCAGCCGAGACCCGCTATGGGGATGATGAGGAACACGAGCTGAACGAGAGCCACGGCTGTTGCGCCGGGCCCTTGGCCGAGCTGCGCCGCCAGCTTCACACCAGAGGCCCACGCGGTGGCGATCAGCTGGGGAAAGTTCAGCACGATCATGGCGATGTTGAAGACGAGACGGAGTCGGCGCTCGAGCTCGCGCGCGGCCTTGGGCTACGCCGAGGGTGCGGAGGCACACGTGGCCAAGCTGCCGATGGACGTAAGCCGCCGGTAAGGGTGCGTAAGCGTCTCGTAAGGGGGCCATCCCAAGGGCGCCCAGCAAGATGAGGAGCACCCGTCCCACGCTGCTGACGCGCAGCAGCCCGCCGGGCTGGGACACCCCGATTGGAGACAATGATGTCGCTTTTCGCAAGACCAGTCGTACGAAGCGTCGTGGTAGCAATCGCGACCGTTCCCATCGT
>JBPCOG010000045.1:0-6645 GCA_051000455.1 Lapillicoccus sp.
GCCTCCGACACCGCGCTGTGGGCCATCGCGTCGGCGAGGACGTCCGCTCCGTCAGCGCGCACGGCGTCGAGCACGCACGAGCTGACCCACGGACCGCCGTCCCCGTCCCCCGCGCCAGCGATGGACCCAGCGACGGACCCGGCGCCGGACCCAGCGCCGGACCCAGCGCCGTCCCGAGGGGTGTCCCGAGAGCCGTCCCCGCGCCCGGCCGCGTCGGCCCGGACGAGGTCGTGCAGGAGGTAGCGACGCACCGCGGCGCCCTCGGGGCGCAGCATCGCCGGACCGAGAGCCGGATGGGCCGCCCAGAAGCCGAGGTAGGAGTCCGGGCTGGCGAAGCGCATCGTCAGCCGGTCCATCGCCGGACCGATCACCGACCGGAGGGCGGCGTCGACATCGAGGGCTGGGTCGACGGGGAACGCGAGGCCGCCGTCGACGAGGACGACCCCCGAGACCCGCTCGCCGTGGGCAGCGGCCGCCAGGGCCGCGACGTAGGCGCCCATCGAGTGGCCGAGGAGCAGCGGCGTCGCGCCGAAGACGTCCGCGATCGCCACGAGGTCGTCCGCGTGCACCCTCAGGCCGTAGGGCCCCGGGGCCGTCCGGCTGCCGCCGCGCCCACGAAGGTCCGGCGCGAGGAACCGGACCGCCCCGGGGCCGCGTCGACGGAAGAGCTCGTCGGCGACGCACTGCCAGGCCAGCCCGTTGGCGGTGATGCCGTGGACCGCGAGGACGACCGGGGCGTCCCTGTCGGGCGTGCCGACCGTCAGGTCGTGGATGTCGAGGCTGCCCTCGGGCAGCTCGATGCGGTATGCCGCTACGGCGGCGTCCATGTCACTCTTCCTTGCGCAGGAACCGGGCACCCATGCCGGTCAGGCCGGAGGGCGCGAAGTAGACGACGACGACGAAGATGAGGCCGAGGATGAACAGCGGCTGGGACAGCACCTGTCGCCCCAGCGACGGGAGGGACTGGAGCGCCGGCGCCCCCGACAGGTCGACCAGCCGGGCGTCGGCATAGGTGTAGAGGAAGCCGCCGAGCAGGGCGCCCCAACGGCTTCCGACGCCGCCGAGCACGACCATGACGAGCAGCGAGAGGGTGAACTCGGAGGTGGTCAGGTGCGGGCTGGACCCTCCCAGCACGACGGCGTGCACGACCCCTCCCAGGCCTGCGAGGAATGAGGCGAACACGACGGCCATCAGCTTGACCCGGTAGGCGTCGAAGCCGAGGACCGCGGCGCGGGCCTCGTTCTCCCGTACCGCGGCCATGGCGTGCCCGGCCCGGGACCGGCCGAGCGCCGAGACGGCGAGCCACGCGAGCGCGACGAAGGCGAGCGCGATCCAGTAGCGGTAGGGCGCGTTCGTGACGCCGACGAGCAGGTCCGGTGTGACCGCCCGGTTGAGGGAGCGGCCTTCCTCACCCCCCGTGAGGTCGCCGGGGTTGCGCAGCACGATGATCGACGCCGCCTGGGCGAACGCGAGGGTGACCATCGCGAACGCGATGCCGCCCACCCGCAGGGCGACCGCGCCGACGACCAGTGCCAGGGCGGTGGTCCCCGCCAGGGAGGCGACCACGGCAACCGGCAGGGGCAGCCCCCACGCCGCCATGGAGATGGTGAGGAAGTAGCTGCCCGCGGCGACGAAGAGGGCGTGACCGAAGCTGAGCAGCCCGGTACGACCGAAGAGGACGTCGTAGCTGAGGGCGATCCCCGCCGTCGTCAGGCAGATCGCGAGCAGCTGCATGGAACCTGGTCCGTTGACCCGGTCCGGCAGCAGGCCGGGGGCGGGGGCGGAGATGTAGGGCAGGTAGGCGAGCACCGCGAGGAGGACCAGGGGGACGGCCACCCTGACCCGGCTCACGCGGGCACTCCGTCCAGCGACCTGCGGCGCAGCAGCAGGACCGCGGCGAGGAGCAGGACGACGGAGAGGTCACCGACCCCGCTGGCGGCGTAGTAGTTGGCCAGCTGCTGCACGAGGCCGACGGCCACGGACGCCAGCGCGGTACCCGACAGTGAGCCCATGCCGCCGATGACGACGACGATGAACGCGAAGATCAGCAGCGAGCCGCCCTGTCCCGGCGCGACGCTTCCGGCATAGACGGCGTAGAGCATTCCGGCGAGGCCGGCAGCAGCCCCGCCGATGGCGAAGACGATGGTGAACGTGCGCTGCACGTCGATGCCCAGCGCCTCGACCATGGCGCGGTTCTCCACCCCAGCCCGGATGACCAGGCCCAGCCGTGTCAGGCGCAGCAGAGCGACCAGGGCCAGGAACGCGGCGACGGCCACGGCGATGAAGAGGAACCGGTCGTTGGGCAGCCGCGCGTCGCCCAGCGCGGTCGTCTCGCTGAGCCACGAGGTCTTCTCGATCGGGTGTGGGTCCGAGCCCCAGATCCCCTGCACGGCCGCGATCGAGGCGAGCGCCAGGCCGACCGTGACGAGCACCTGCTGGATGTGGTGACGGTAGAGGGGACGGATGAGCAGCACCTCGACGGTGAGACCGACGACGGCGCCGACAAGGACCGCCACGGCGACCGCCAGCGTCAGGCGGGTCGCCACCGACATGGACCGTGGCAACGCCCCCATCAGGAGCCAGCCGCTGTAGGCGCCTGCCACCATGAAGGCCCCGTGGGCGAAGTTCAGGACCCCCATCAGCCCGTAGATGAGGCTGAGCCCTGAGGCCGCCAGGAAGTAGAGAGCCCCGAGCCCGAGCCCGGTCACGACCAGCAGCAGTGCGGCGCTCACGACTCGCCGCCACCGCGCATCGAGACGCCGAGCAGGCGGCGGGTCAGGCGGGGGTCCTCGACGAGGTCCGCGGCGGTCCCCCGGTGGACCACCTGTCCTGCGTCCAGCACGACCACGGTGTCGGCGATACGCCGGACCAGCGGCAGGTTCTGCTCCACGAGCAGGATCGGTGTATGCCGCGCGATCCGGGCGAGGACGTCGGCGACCTCCGTGACGAGCTTCGGGGCGAGGCCCTTGGTGGGCTCGTCGACCAGCAACAGCCGGTTGTCACGGAGCAGCACCCGCGCCAGCGCGACCATCTGCTGCTGGCCGCCGGACAGGGTCCCGGCTCGCTGGGCACGCCGGTCCACGAGGTCGGGGAACAGCTCGCCGACGATCGGCGCGTCGACACCGGTGTCCCCGCCCACCAGGCGCAGGTTCTCGTCGACGGTGAGGCCCGCGAAGACCTCCCGGTCCTCCGGGACGTAGCCGACCCCCTCGCGGACGGTCCGCGTCACCGACCAGCGGGTGATGTCCTCGCCCAAGAGGCGGATCCGGCCCTGCCGGGGCGCCAGCCCGAGGATCGCCTTGAGGGTCGTGGTCTTGCCGACGCCGTTGCGGCCGAGCAGTGCGGTGACGCCGGTGGCCGGGACGTCGAAGGAGACCCCCTGGAGCACGTGGGAACCGCCGTACCTCACGTGGACGTCCTCCAGTGCGAGGACGACGGCGGTCCGCGTGGCGGCGCCGGTCACAGGGCGGCGCCGGTCACAGGGCGGCGCCGAGGTAGGCCTGCTGGACCGCGTCGTCCCCGGTGACCTGCTCCGCGGTGCCGCACGCCAGCAGCCGGCCGTGGTGCAGCACCGCGACCCTGTCAGCCAGCCCGAGGACGACGTGCATGTGGTGCTCGACCATCACCACGGCCACCCCGCTGTCGCGGACCTCGCCGATGATCGAGGAGAGCCCCTCGACGTCCTCGGCGGAGACACCGGCCATCGGCTCGTCGAGGAGCAGCACGGTCGGCGAGGACGCCAGCGCCATCGCCAGCTCCAGCTTGCGGCGGTCGCCGTGCGAGAGCCCGCGCGCCGGGACCAGCGCCCTGCCCGGCATACGCACCCGGTCGAGCAGCAGGCCCACGGCGTCGGTGTCACGCGCGCTGCGCGCCCCACGCAGCGGCGAGAGCGAACGGGTGCCGGCGGCCTGGATGGCGAGCCGGACATTCTCTCCCGCAGGGAGGCCGTCGAACAGGGCAGAGGTCTGGAACGATCGGGCCAGGCCCATCAGGGCACGCCTCGTCGCGCTGGTCCGGGTGACGTCCCTACCGCCGAGCCGGACGGTGCCGGTGCTCGCGCGCCGCACCCCCGAGAGGAGGTTGACCAGCGACGACTTGCCGGCGCCGTTCGGCCCGATGACGCCGAGCAGCTCGCCGGCGGCCACCGAGAGGCTCACGTCCTCGAGGATGTGAACGCCCCCGACGCGCCAGCCGAGCGCTTCGGCGCTGATCACTTGAAGGGCGTCACGGGGGGCGCGACCTCTGACGGCTTCAACGTGCCGACGGACTGCGCCTTGACGCCTGCGCCGTCCTTGACGAGCTTGGCGGTGAACATGGGCTGGAGCAGGGCGTGGTCCTCCTTGCGGATCTCCATCGAGCCCTTTGGCCCGTCGAACGTCCAGCCCTCGAGGGACGTGACCATCTTGTCGACGTCGCCGCCGCCCTCGGTCAGAGCCCGGACCACCATCTGGGCGGCGACGAACCCGTCGTTGGTGAACAGGTCGACGGTGGCCCCCTGGGCCTTCATCCCCTTGTCCAGGCTCTGGTATGCCGCGTTCGAGCCCGCGCCGTCGAAGAAGTGCGAGAGGAACTCGATCCGGTCACCGACAGGACCGAACAGCGTGTGCGTCGGCTTGATGTCGAGCCCCGTGACGACCTTGGTGGAGTCGAAGATCCCCTGCTGCCCGAGGGTCTGCCACATGGCGGTCGCGTTGCTGCCGGCCCAGGCGACGAAGAGCAGGTCGGGTGCCTGACCCTTGACCTGGCTGGCGAAGGGGGTGATGTCGGTCGCGGCGGCTGGTACGAGGACCGGGGTCACGGTCGCCCCCTTCCCGCCCAGGACGGAGGTCACGCCGGCGACGTTGGCCTTGCCGAAGGCGCTGTCCTGGGCGAAGACGGTGACCTTCTTGCCCTTGACGTCGCCGACCATCGTCCCCGCGGTGGCGATGTCCTGGTAGGTCTGCCGGCCCGAGCGGAAGGTGTACCTGTTCGCCCCCGTGATCCCGTCGACCGCCGCCGGGCCGGAGATGAACAGGACCTTGTTGTCCTTGGCCAGCGGCGCGACCTGCAGGGCGACGCCGGACGCCGTCGAGCCGGCGATGATCTTGCTGCCCTGCCCGATCAGCCCGGTCGCCGCGGCGACGGCCTTGGCCGGGTCGCCGGTGTCGTCCTGCTCACTGACTTCGACCTTGTGCCCGCCCACCGAGCCGGTTCCCTTGGTCGCGAAGTCGAGCCCGGCCGTGAAGCCCTGACGGTACTGCCCGCCGTAGGACGCCAGCGCACCCGTCTTGGAGTAGACGAGTCCCACCTTGTAGGGCTCGCCGCCGGCACCACCGGTCGCTCCGGAGGTGGCTCCACCCGCGTTGCCACCACCCCCGCCGCCCGGGGCACCGGGGGCGCCCGGACTGCCGCAGGCGGCCAGCGAGGCACCGATCAGGGCCGCGGCCAGGGTCACGCTCCAGCGTTGGGACATCGTCGTCCTCCCAGGTGTTCGGGTCGGTACCCCGGGTGGGCTCGGGCACGAGGTTGCGCACGAGTCGGACCACCGGGTGGACCTGTGGGGCGAAATTACGGGAGCAGCGTCGCCCGGAGCATGGCGGCACGCCCCACAAACGCGCGCAGGGGGTGTGGTCGGTGCACCAGCGCGGGAGCGACGCGGGCGAGATGGTCGGGTCAGCGCGGGCGAGACTCAGCGGTCGAGCGCGTCTGTCAGCCGGTCGGCGACGGCGTCCGGGGTGAGCCCGATCTCCTCGAGCAGCTCGCCGCGGGAGGCGTGGGGCAGGAACCGCTTCGGTATGCCGTGCAGGTGGACGGGGGTGGCCAGGCCGGCCTCCCGCAGTGCCTGGGTGATCTGCGAGCCGACGCCTCCGGCGACGAGGTTGTCCTCGAGGACCGCGACGGCGTCCGCGTGGCGGGCCAGCTCGATGAGGTCGTCGCTGACCGGGAGGCACCATCGGGGGTCGACGACCTGGACGGCGCGGCCTTGGGCCGACAGCTTCGCCGCCACCGACATCGCGGTCGCGGCCATCTCGCCGAGCCCGACGAGCATGAGGTCGATCTTCCCCTCGCCTTCCACCTCGCGCAGGATGTCGACGGTGCCGCTGCGGCGGACAGCGACCATGGGGGCGGGCGGGTTCTGCTTGGAGAAGCGCAGCACGCTCGGTGCGTCGTCGATGTCGACGGCCTCGGCGAGGGTGCGCGCGAGCTCGGCGGCGTCGCGTGGGGCGCTGAGGTGCAGGCCCGGGACCATCCCGGTCATCGTCATGTCCCACATGCCGTTGTGCGACGCGCCGTCGCTGCCGGTGATGCCCGCCCGGTCCAGCACGAAGGTGACCCCGGCCCGGTGCAGTGCGCAGTCCATGAGCAGCTGGTCGAAGGCCCGGTTGAGGAACGTCGCGTAGACACAGACGACGGGGTGCAGCCCGCCGAACGCCAGGCCCGATGCCATCGTCACCGCGTGCTGCTCGGCGATCCCGACGTCGAACACCCGGTCCGGGTAGCGCTCGGCGAACTCGCCGAGCCCGACGGGGATCAGCATCGCGGCGGTCAGCGCGACGACGTCGCGTCGCCGGGCGCCGATCTCGAGGATGGCGTCGCTGAACTCGTCCGTCCAGATCCGGCCCTTGACCTGTAGTGGCAGCCCCGTCTCGGGGTTGATCCTGTCGA
>JBPCOG010000106.1:0-1763 GCA_051000455.1 Lapillicoccus sp.
TCGTGGTGTCCGCGGAGACCTCGGGGATAGACCTGCAGGCCGACGTCGTCGTCGATCGGTCGGGGCGCCGGGCAACCGCCTAGGTCCGGCGACCGTCACCCGGCGTCGATGCCCTCCGCGCCGAGCATCCCAGTACGTCGCGGTGCTGTCGCAGCACACCGACGAGAGCTACGCCTTCGCCGTGCTGCACCGACGGACGGTCACCGTGTGACGCGTCCGTCCCGGGTTCCGAAGGCTGCCAGCGCGTCGGCGTCACTGGCCTCGGAGCGGATGTAGTAGTCCGCCCAGGCCTCGACGTCGGGGTAGCGCGAGCCTGCCACGACCTCGGCGCAGGCGGCGTCGAGGTCAATCAGGGTCCGGCCGAGAGTGACCGTCCCGTCCCGCAGCAGCGCCCAGTGGCCACCTGGGCGACCGTAGGGCATGCCGACGCTGCCGGGGTTGACCACCAGCCGCCGGTCGACGAGCCGCATGAACGGCATGTGGGTGTGCCCGCACACCACAGTCGTGACCTGCGTCGGCAGCTCGGCGAACGCCTCGGCCCACCGCTGCAGTCGGGTGTCGACGAGGAGGACCTCATCGTCGTCGCGGGGACTACCGTGGCAGAACAGGACCGTGCCGAAGCCGTCGACCTCGAGGGTGACCGGATGCGGCAGACCGGCGAGCAGCGCCACGTGACCAGGGCTCAGCTGCGCCGCTGCCCAGCGGCTGACCTCGTCGGGGACCTCGATGTGGGCGCCCCGTGCCAGGGAGACCAGCTCACGGTCCGCGTTCCCCCGGACGAGCAGTACCCGGTCCTCGAGGGCGGCGAGGGCGTCGAGAACCTGCGCGGGTTGCGGCCCGGCGGCGTGGTCACCGGTGACCACGATCAGGTCGGCGCCGGCGACCTCCGGCTGGGCGAGGACGCAGCTCAGGACCGGCAGCACGCCGTGGACGTCGGAGAGCACGGCAACGCTCGACACCATGCCCACATGATGGCGCACTGCCGGTCCATGACCTGACGGCCGAGACTGCTCACCCACAGTGGCTCCGTTGGTTGATCTCCACTGCACGACCGTCCGGGTCCTCGACGATGAAGCGGCAACCCCACGGACGGACCTGGTGGTCCTCCAGCACCCGTGCACCCAGTTCCTCCAGCGCGGCTCGCGCCAGATCGAGCGAGGGGACGTAGATCCCGGGGAAGGTACTCCCGGCGGCGCGCAAGCCAGGCGCCCGGCCGGCGTTGCCGGTCCCGCCGGTCTCCCCGTCGTACACCGCGACGTGGACGCCGCCGACCTCCGCTGCCCAGTGCACCGGGCCTTCGTCGTGCGACTCGTCCTCGAGGTCGACCCCGGCGACCCGGTAGAACTCGGCGGTCCGGACACCGTCGGCGGCGAAGAAGACGATGGACGCGATCTCGGTCATGGACTCGAGTGTGCAGGAAAGCCCCTGGTGTTGCCATCGATTCGGGCGCACCCGAAGAGCTCAGCCATGGCGAGGGAGCACCCGACGGTCCTTCGTGAAGGCGGTCGGGTGGGCAGCCGGCGCCTCGGCCGAGGATGGTCCATAACAGGACGGCCCTCGGCGAGACGCTGCTTGAGCCGTTCGGCAGATGAGCTGGACCCACTGCAGCGGGCGCCGCAGGCGCTCTCAGCCGCGGCGCCGTCCGTCCTCGGCGTCGTTGCGCTCATCCCGGACACCGAGGGCGTGCGACAGCAGGACGCGGCGGTTGTGGGTTCCCGTCTTGGCGAAGACCGACTTGAGGTGGTCCTGCACGGTGTGCTGGG
>JBPCOG010000384.1:0-3169 GCA_051000455.1 Lapillicoccus sp.
CGACCACCGAGGTGGTCGAGCTGCTGCGGGAGCTGCGTGGACACCCGCCGAGCACCGCGATCGTCGCCACCCCGGGCACCCCGGTCACCCGGCTCGCGGACCAGGTCGTGCTGCTGTCGGAGGTCGACGAGCAGTCGGTGGTCCAGACCCGCTTCGCGACGACCACGCTCGCGCTGCTGCGCGCCCACCTCGGGCACGACCTCGCGCCCGTAGCCCAGCAGGCCCAGGCACTCCTGGACAGTCCCGCGGCGCAGGTCCTCGGGCCGCTGCTGCAGGTCGAGCAGGTGACCTTCCTCGGGCGCGGGTGGACGATCGGGCTGGCGCTCGAGGCCGCGCTGAAGCTGCGGGAGTCGGCGCAGCTGTGGACCGAGCAGTACCCCGCGATGGAGTACCGTCACGGGCCGATCAGCATCGCCGCACCGGGACGGGCGGTCTGGGCACTCGGCGAGGTCCCCGAGGGGCTCGCGGACCAGGTCCGCGGGACCGGCGCCCACTTCGAGCACGCGGACCGCGACCCCATGGCCGAGCTCGTCCGGGTGCACCTGCTCAGCGAGGCGGCGGCGGGGACGCGCGGTCTCGACCCGGACCACCCCCGCGGCCTCAGCCGTGCCGTCGTCCTCGACCGGGTCACGCCGGGCGCCCGGTGAGCCCGGGTCCCCCCGTCCTCGCCATCGACCTCGGCGGCTCGTCCGTGCGGGCGGAGGTCCTCGGGCCGGACGGGATGGTGCTGGGCGCGGGACGCCGTCCGGTGCCCCCGCTGGACCGCTCGGGTCCCGACCGACCCGCTCCCGCGGAACACACCGAACGGGTCATCGAGGCCGTCGCTCGGGCGGCCCGCGAGGCCCTCGCCGGCGTCGAGCCCGCCACTGCCACCCCGGTCGCCGCGGTGGGGCTGGCCGTGCCCGGCCTCATCGACGCGGACACCGGTGTCGCGCTCTACAGCGCCAACCTCGGCTGGCGCGCCCTGCCTCTCGCCTCCCGGGTGTCGGCCCTTCTCGGGCTGCCCGTGCGCCTGTGCCACGACGTCCGCGCCGCCGGCCTCGCCGAGCTGACCCTGGGGGCGGCGCGGGGCCTGCCGGACGTCGTCATCGTCGTCATCGGCACGGGGATCAGCGCCGTGCTCGTCAGCGGGGGCGCCGTGCTGCGCGGGACGTCCGGGCAGGCCGGCGAGCTCGGCCACCTCGTCGTCACCCCTGACGGCCCGGTCTGCGGGTGCGGCCGCCGGGGGTGTCTGGAGGCGGTCGCCTCCGCCGGCGCCATCGCCCGGCACTACGCCGAGCTGACCGGTCGGCCGGTCGGCGGCGCGGCCGGGGTGGTGGCCGGGCTCCCCCACGACGTCGCAGCCCTCGAGGTGTGGCGCAGCGCCACTGCGGCACTCGGTGACGCGCTGCTAGGCGTGTCCGCCCTGCTCGCGCCGTCGGTCGTCGTCGTCGGGGGCGGCCTCTCGGGCGCGGGCGACGCGCTCCTCGACCCCGTCCGCGACCGGATGCGGCTGCGTCGGACCGTCGAGCCGCTGCCCCGGCTGTGCCTCGCGGCCTTCGGGGCGCGCGCCGGGCTCGTCCGCGCCGGGCTGGTCGCACGCCGGGGGCTCGCCGAGGGAGTCGTCGCGTGATCCTCACCGTCACGGCCAACCCGGCGCTCGACATCACGTATGCCGTGCCGGCGCTCACGCCGGGCACCGTCCACCGGGTCGGCGGGGTGCTCACCCGGGCCGGCGGCAAGGGCGTGAACACCGCCCGGGTGCTGCGTGCCCTCGGCGAGGAGGTGGTCGCCACCGGCTTCAGCGGCGGCCCGGGTGGCCGCTGGCTGGCCGAGCAGCTGCGTGGCGAGGGCATCACCCCGGCCTTCGTCGACGTGCTGCCCGACCTGCGCAGGACCGTCGTCGTCCACGAGGACACCGGACGGTCGACGTCGCTGTGGGAGCCGGGTCCCGCGCCTGCCGACCCGGCCGACGCGGGCGCCGCGCTGCTCGCCCGTGTCGGCGAGCTGCTCCCGCGGGCCCGTGCCCTCGTCGTGTCGGGAAGCCTGCCGGACGGCGTGGATGCCGACCTGCCCGCCCGCCTCGCCGGCCTCGCGACGGACCGCGGCGTGCCGGCCGTGCTCGACGTCGACGGCGACGCGCTGCGGTGCGCCGCGGTCGCAGCGCACGCCGTCATCATGCCCAACGCGGAGGAGCTCGCCCTGCTGACCGGTTCGCTCCCCCACGACCCGGTGGACGTCGTCGGGCCGGCGAGGGGGGTCCTCGCGGGCGGACCCGTTCCCGCAGTGGTGGCGACGCTCGGCCCCGTCGGGATCGTCGCCGTGTGGGCAGCCGGCGCGGTCGCTGCCGCCCCGCCGGAGCAGCTGCCCGGCAACCCCACGGGTGCCGGCGACGCCGCCGTCGCGGCGGTGGCCATGGCGCTCGCCGACGCCGGGGGCTACGACCAGGTCGACTGGGCGGCGGCCGTCGTCGACGCCGTGCTAACCTCCGCCGCCAGCGTGCTGCGCCCGGTCGCGGGTGAGGTCGACCTGCAGGCGCGGGAGCGGTGGTCCGGGACCGTCAACCCGACCTGGCTGGACGGCCCCGGATGCCACTGCTGAGCATGGCCGGCCTCCTCGGGGCGGCCAGGGCGAACGGCACCGGGGTCGGGGCCTTCAACGTCATCTCGCTCGAGCACGCGGAGGCCGTCGTCCGGGGGGCCGAGCGGTGCGGCCTGCCGGTGGTCCTGCAGATCTCCCAGAACACCGTGGACTACCACGGCTCGCTCACCCCGGTCGGGAGGGCCTGCCTCGCTGTGGCCGAGGAGGCGGCCGTCGGTGTCGTCGTCCACCTGGACCACGCCACCCGCCCCGGGCTCGTCGACGCCGCCGTCCGGCTGGGGTTCGCCTCGGTGATGTTCGACGCCTCGGCGCTGGGCGATGCGGACAACCGCGCCGCCACCGCCGATGTCGCCCGGCGCTGCCATGCCCAGGGGGTCTGGGTCGAGGCCGAGCTCGGCGCGGTCGGGGGCAAGGACGGGGTCCACGCAACGGGCGTGCACACCGACCCGGGCGAGGCGCGGGACTACGTGGCGGCCACCGCCGTCGACGCGCTCGCCGTCGCCGTGGGCTCCTCGCACGCGATGAGCACCCGTGACGCCAGCCTCGACGACGGGCTCATCGAGCGGCTGGCGGGCGCCGTCGACGTCCC
>JBPCOG010000116.1:0-1252 GCA_051000455.1 Lapillicoccus sp.
GCAGCGGTCCGCTCGAGGAGGGCGTCGGCAAGCTGCCGCGCCCCGAACCGGACCATGCCCATGTTGTCGAGACCGCCGAAGGTCTCGCGGTAGCCGGTCAGCAGGGACTTCGCGACCAGCTGCAGCAGCACGGTGTTGTCGCCCTCGAACGTCGTGAAGACGTCGGTGTCGGCGCGCAGCGCCGCCAACCTGTTGGCGGCGAGATAGCCGGCACCTCCGCACGCTTCACGGCATACCTGGATGGTGGCGGTGGCGTGCGCGGTGGCCAGGACCTTGAGCCCTGCCGCGCGCGTCTCGAGCCGGCGCTGCGCGATCTCCGGTGCCGCCGGGTCGGACTGCACGTCGTGCATCGACGAGACGAGCTCGTTGTGCGCCAACGTGACCGCGTAGGTGGTGGCCAGCGCAGGCAGCAGCTTGCGCTGGTGCGCGCGGTAGTCGAGCAGGAGCACCTCATCCGGGGACCCCGGAGCGGTGAACTGGCGGCGACGGTTCCCGTATGAGACGGCCAGCGCCAGCGCGGTGCGGGTCGCCGCGCCCGCGCCGCCGGCAACGCTGACCCGGCCGCGGACCAGCGTGCCGAGCATCGTGAAGAACCGCCGGCTCTCGTTCTCGATCGGACTGGAGTAGACGCCCCGCTCGTCGATGTCGCCGTAACGGCCGAGCAGGTTGGTCCGGGGGACGCGGACCTGGTCGAAGGCGAGGCGACCGTTGTCGACCCCGTTGAGGCCGGCCTTGGCCCCGCAGTCGGTGATCGTCACCCCCGGCACCGGCCGGCCCTGCTCGTCACGGATCGGGACGAGCACGCAGTGCACACCGTGACCGCCGGCCCCGGTGACCAGCTGGGCGAACACCGCTGCCATCCGCGCGTCCCGCGCCGCATTGCCGATGTAGTCCTTGCGGGCGTCCGGGGTCGGCGTGTGGATGACGAGCTCGTCCGTGCGGGCGTCGAGGGTGGCGACGGTGCGCAGGGACTGCACATCGCTGCCATGACCCGTCTCGGTCATCGCGAAGCACCCCGGCAGGTCGAGGCTGATGATCCGTGGGACGAGGGGGTGGTGGCGCTCGGTGCCGAGGTTGGCGACCGCCCCACCGAACAGGCCCCAGTGCACACCCGCCTTGACCATGAGCGACAGGTCGCCGTGCCCGAGCATCTCGAAGGCGGTGACGGAGCCGCCGATGTCACCGGATCCGCCCATCTCCACTGGGAAGCCCCGTCCGGGGTGGCCGGTCGCGGCCAGCAGGGACATCTGGT
>JBPCOG010000410.1:0-9405 GCA_051000455.1 Lapillicoccus sp.
GCATACCACCCGGCGTTGTGCGGGACGAGGTCGTCGGCGAGGCCAGGGGCGACGGTGAGGAACGCGGTGCCGCGCGGTGCGAGGAGCCACTTGTAGCCGCCTCCGGTGGTGTAGGCGAAGCGGCCGGCGTCGACCGGGAGCCACCCCACGGCCTGGGTGGTGTCCAGCAGCACGCGGGTGCCGGTGACCGCGCATGCCTGCTCGAGGGCGTCGACGTCGGCGAGCCTGCCGTCGGCGGACTGCACGGCCGAGACCGACACCAGCGTGGTGCGGCTGCTGACGGCGTCGGCCAGGCGTTCCAGCGGGACCTCCCGCACGGTGATGCCGCGCCCCGCCTGGGCCAGGAACGGGAACACGATGCTGGTGAACTCGCCGGTCACGGTGAGGACCTCGCTGCGGTCCGGCAGCCCGGCGGCTACCAGCCCGGCGAAGACGCTGACCTGGCTGCCGACCGCGACCGAGGCCGGATCGACGGCGACGAGCCCGGCGTAGGCGGCCCGGGCCGCGTTCAGCGGGGCGTCGTAGTCCGGCGCGCTGGCCCGGCCGCCCTGCCAGTCCTGCAGCGCGTCGTGCAGGGCCTGCAACGAGGCCCGTGGTGGCAGCCCGATCGAGGCGGTGTTGAGGTACACGCCGTCGGCCTGGAACTGCTCATGGGCGGTCTCGGCTCGGGGCCGGGGCCCAGCGGGGTCGCCGGTGCCCATGACGGATCCGTCGTGGCCGGCGCCCTCGCCCGGCCCTCCCGCGCTCCCGTCCACCATCGGCTCGACCATGTCACAGACGATAGCCAGAAGCCGTCTCACCGGAGCGGGCCGGGTGCGGTCCGGGCGTCTCCGACGCCTTCCTGGACGGTGCCCCGAGCAGGTGCCACGCCCGGCGGTCCCTTGACTCCACCTGTTCACCGGGACTGGCTAGGGTTGGGGCATGGCCAGGCGCACCGTGAACCCGAAGGTCCTGGCCATCGTGCTGGCCGGGGGGGCCGGCAAGCGGCTGATGCCGCTGACCGCGGACCGGGCCAAGCCGGCGGTCCCCTTCGGTGGCATCTACCGGCTGATCGACTTCGCCCTCAGCAACGTCGTCAACTCCGGATACCTCAAGGTCGTCGTCCTCACCCAGTACAAGTCGCACAGTCTCGACAAGCACGTCACGTCGACATGGCGGATGTCCACGCTGCTGGGCAACTACGTCGCCCCGGTCCCGGCGCAGCAGCGGGTGGACCTCAACTGGTACCTCGGCAGTGCGGACGCGATCTACCAGAGCCTCAACCTCATCCACGACGAGCGGCCCGACATCGTCGTCGTCGTCGGGGCGGACCACGTGTACCGGATGGACTTCTCGCAGATGGTCGAGCAGCACATCGAGACCGGCGCCGGGCTCACCCTCGCGGCGATCCGCCAGCCGATCGCGCTGGCCGACCAGTTCGGCGTGATCGAGCTCGACGAGGCGCACCCGCGCAGGATCGGCGCGTTCCTCGAGAAGCCGGCGGACGCGAAGGGCCTGCCGGACAGCCCGGAGGAGGTCCTCGCCTCGATGGGCAACTACGTCTTCGACGCGGACGTCCTCGAGGACGCCGTCGTGCGCGACCACGATCGCGAGGGCAGCAAGCGCGACATGGGCGGCGACATCGTGCCGGACTTCGTGGCGAGGGGCACCGCCTACGTCTACGACTTCAAGGACAACCGGGTGCCCGGCTGGACCGAGCGGGACCAGGGCTACTGGCGCGACGTGGGGACGATCGACTCGTACCACGACGCGCACATGGACCTCATCTCGGTCCACCCCATCTTCAACCTCTACAACTACGAGTGGCCGATCTACACCAGCTACGGTCCCTACCCGCCGGCGAAGTTCGTCCACGGCGAGGGTGACCGGGTCGGTAGCGCCTACAACTCGGCTGTCGCGCCCGGTGTCGTCGTCAGCGGCGCGCAGGTCCACAACTCGGTGCTGGCCCCGCGCGTGCACGTCCACAGCTACGCGCTCATCGAGGACAGCGTGATCCTCGACGGCGTGGACATCGGCCGCCGGGCGATGGTCCGGCGGGCGATCATCGACAAGAACGTCGTCGTGCCGGAGAACTGCCAGATCGGGATCGACCACGAGCACGACCGGGAGCGCGGGTTCCACGTCACCGACGTCGGCATCACGGTGATCGGCAAGGGCCAGGAGGTCCCGCTCTGACGGCCGGCCCGAGGGCCGACCGCGGCACCAACGCCCGCACCCTCGAGACGTACGAGGCGACCGCCCCGCTCACCCGGCATACCGGCGGGCACGAGCCCTGGATCTTCGTCATCGCCCGACCCGCCCCCGCCGAGGAGAACCCGTGACCCACCCTGCCCCCCACCGCGCGGCCCGGATCGGCGTGCAGGTCCAGCCGCAGCACGCCGAGTACCGCGAGATCCGTCAGGCGTGCGCCGACCTCGAGCAGGCCGGCGTCGACATCCTCTTCAACTGGGACCACTTCTACCCGCTGAGCGGGGACGCGGACGGGCTGCACCACGAGTGCTGGACCATGCTCGCGGCGTGGGCGGAGGCCACCGAGCGGGTCGAGATCGGGGCGCTGGTCACCTGCAACTCCTACCGCAACCCCAACCTGCTGGCGGACATGGCCCGCACCGTGGACCACGTCAGCGACGGCCGCCTCATCCTCGGCATCGGCTCGGGCTGGTTCGAGCGGGACTATGACGAGTACGGCTACGAGTTCGGGACCGCCGGCGGCCGGCTGGACGCCCTCGAGCGCGACCTGCCGGTCATCAAGGCACGCTGGGCGCGCCTGAACCCGCCTCCCATCCGCGACATCCCCGTCCTCATCGGCGGCGGGGGCGAGCGGAAGACGCTGCGGATCGTCGCCGAGCACGCAGACATCTGGCACGGCTTCGGGGACGCGGACACGATCGCGCACAAGCACGCCGTCCTCGACCAGTGGTGTGCCCGGACCGGGCGTGACCCCCACGAGATCGAGCGGTCGGCGGGCGTCACCGCTGCCCCCGGCCGGTTCCCGGAGGACCGGCAGGACTTCGCGGCCGGTGCGCAGGCTCTCTACGACGTCGGCACCCGTCTGGTGACGACCGGTCTCGACCGGCCGCCGTACGACCTCGGCAAGGTCCGGGACCTGGTGGCGTGGCGCGACGAGGTCAACGGCCGGGCGTCATGAGGATCTCGGTGGTGCAGGTCGACGGTTGTCCCAAGCCCCCGCCGCGGTGACCCACCGCGGGCCTGGAGGGCGCGCCCAGCGTGGAACAGCTCGTCGAGCAGTTCCGCAACCGGCTGGGCGATCACCCACCCGCCGCCCCGGCGCCTCCGAGGTGACCTGCCGGGCACCCTCGTCGGTAGCCTGTGCCGGTGACTGAGGCACCTGGCCCGGGGAGGACGGACGGGGAGGAGACCCTGCTCGTCACGATCTCCGGTGACGACCGACCCGGAGTCACGAGCGTCCTGTTCGACGCCATCGCCGAGGTCGGGGCGGAGGTGCGTGACCTCGAGCAGGTCGTCGTCCGCGACCACCTCACCCTGGCGATGCTGCTCGTCGCGGGACCCCGGGCCCGGCGCCTCGACGAGGTCGTCCGGCTCGTCGGCGGCTCGCTCGGCCTCGCCGTCTCGGTGCGCAGGGGCAGCGGGGACAGCGCGCCCGGACGCGGCGGACGGGCAGCCGTGGTCGTCCTCGGCACGCCGCTGCAGGCCAGCGCGGTCGCCGCGGTCACCGCCCGCATCGCCGCTCACGGGGCCAACATCGACCGGATCCGGCGACTGTCCCGCTACCCCGTCACCACCGTGGAGCTCGACGTCTCCGGCGCCGAGGTCGGACGCCTGCGCCGGGAGCTGGCGCTCGAGGCGTCCGTCCAGGACGTGGACATCGCGGTGGCCCCGGCCGGACTGGCGCGGCGCGGGCACCGGCTGATCGTCATGGACGTGGACTCGACGCTCATCCAGCAGGAGGTCATCGAGATGCTCGCCGGCCACTCCGGCCGGGAGGCCGAAGTGGCCGCGATCACGGCGCGGGCCATGTCGGGGGAGCTCGACTTCGCCGAGTCCCTGCGCGAACGGGTGAGGACGCTCGCCGGGCTCGACATGGCGGTGCTCGACGAGGTCTACGCGCAGGTGGTGCTGACCCCCGGGGCGCGCACCCTGGTGCGCACGCTCAGGCGTCTCGGCTTCACCGTCGCGCTCGTGTCGGGCGGCTTCGTCGAGATCGTCGGCCGTATCGCGGCCGACCTGGGGATCGACCGCGTGGCGGCAAACCGGCTCGAAATCGCCGACGGGCGCCTCACCGGCCGCCTCGTCGGCGAGGTGCTGGACCGGGCAGGCAAGGCGGCCGCGCTGCGGCGGTTCGCCGCAGAGGCCGGCGTGCCCCTCTCGAGCACTGTCGCCGTCGGAGACGGCGCCAACGACCTCGACATGCTCGCCGCGGCGGGCCTCGGGGTCGCGTTCAACGCCAAGCCGGTGGTCCGGCAACAGGCCGACACCTCGGTCAACGTGCCCTACCTCGACGCGGTGCTCTACCTGCTCGGGATCAGCCGCGAGGAGGTCGAGGAGGCGGACGCGGCCGACGGCACCCCGACCCCTGCCCCGCCACTGGGCGCGCGCTGACCTTCTAAGGTGGGCAGATGGCGAGCGCGGCAGCACCGGCGGAGGCGGCACGACACCGCACCCTGCTGATCATCGGAGGTGCCGAGGACAAGCTCGGCCGCTCGGTCGTGCTGCGTCGTTTCGTCCGCCTCGCCGGGGGCCGCGAGTCGCACATCGTCCTCATCCCCACCGCGTCGTCCTTCACCGACGAGGCCGTCGACCTCTACACGTCGGTCTTCACGCGGCTGCGCGCCGGGCCGGACGTCTCCGTCGTGCACCCGCAGACCCGGCAGGCGGCCCACGACCCGGCCATGGTCGAGCTGCTCGACCGGGCGACCGGCATCTTCATGACGGGTGGCAGCCAGCTCAAGCTGAGCCAGAACGTCGTCGGCACCCCCGTCGGTGACGGGGTCCGGCGCGCCTACCACCGAGGTGCCGTCGTCGCCGGGACCTCCGCCGGCGCCTCTATCATGAGCCGGTTCATGATCTCCCTCGGCGACGAGGGCCTGACCCCCCGGCAGCGTTCCAGCCAGCTGACCGCCGGGCTGGGGCTCATCGAGGAGATCGTCGTCGACCAGCACTTCGACCAGCGGGGTCGCTACGGCCGGCTCATGTCCCTGGTCGCGAGCTCGCCGAACCTGCTCGGTCTCGGTATCGACGAGAACACCGCGGCCGAGATCCGCGACGAGCGCCGGCTCTCGGTCGTCGGCCCGGGCGGCGTGTTCGTCATCGACGCCCGGTCCGCGGTGACCGACGCCCCCGACGCGCGCCGCGGCGCTCCGCTGCTCGTCTCCGGTGCAGTGGTCCACTCGTTGCCGTGGGGCGCGACCTTCGACCTCAAGCAGGCGGTCCTCGTCGACTTCGTCGAACGACACCCGGACATCGAGGTCGTCGTCGCGTCCGCAGCTGACCGGCCTGCCCCGACCCTGGTGCCTCCGCGGCGCTCCTCGGGCGGCTGAGGAGTGCCGCGTCGCCCAGCGGCACCCTCCCGGGAACCCCGAGCCACGAGCCAAGAGCCAAGAGCCAAGAGCCAGAGCCACGACCGAGCATCGAGGAGGACCCCATGGCCGTCGAGCGCGCTGCGCCGTCCGGCCCGCTCGCCCCGGACCTGACGATCGTCGAGGCCAAGGTCTACCGGGGTCCCAACCTGTGGTCCTACGAGCAGGCCGTCCACCTCGTCGTGGACCTCGGCGTCCTCGAGGACCATCCCACCGACACCATCGCGGGCTTCACCGACGCCCTCCTCGGCCTGCTGCCCGGGCTGCACCGGCATACCTGCTCGCGCGGGCACGCCGGTGGCTTCGCCGAACGCCTGCGGGAAGGGACCTGGCTCGGCCACGTGGCCGAGCACATCGCGCTGCAGCTGCAGACCGAGGCGGGCCACGACCAGCGCCGGGGCAAGACCCGAAGTGTCACCGGCGTGCGCGGTCGCTACCACGTCGTCTACGGCTACACCGACGAGACGGTGGGGCTGGAGGCGGGCCGGCTCGCTGTGCGTCTGGTCAACCACCTCGTGGCCCCCGAGGACGGGCTCGACTTCGCGGAGGCACTGGAGAGGTTCCTCGGGCTGGCCGAGCGGACCGCGTTCGGGCCCTCGACCGCGGCCATCCTCGAGGAGGCGGTCAGCCGCGACATCCCCTGGATCCGTCTCAACCAGGCCTCGCTGGTCCAGCTGGGGCAGGGAGTGCACGCCCAGCGCATCCGGGCCACGATGACGTCCCGGACCGGTGCGCTGGCCGTCGACATCGCCAGCGACAAGGACCTCACCACCAAGCTGCTCGCCTCCGCGGGTCTCCCGGTGCCGAGACAGGAGGCGGTCCGTACCGCTGGGGCCGCGGTGCAGGCGGCAGTGCGCATCGGCTTCCCGGTGGTCGTCAAGCCGGTCGACGGCAACCACGGACGCGGGGTCTGCCTCGACCTGGGCAGTCCCGAGGAGGTCGAGGCGGCCTTCGGGGTCGCGCAGGGACAGTCCCGGCGCGGCACGGTCGTCGTCGAGTCGTTCGTCGGCGGACGTGACTACCGCTGCCTGATCGTCGACGGCCGCATGCAGGCCATCGCCGAACGGGTCCCCGCGCACGTCGTCGGCGACGGTGAGCACACCGTGGCGCAGCTCGTCGACACGACCAACGCGGACCCCCGGCGCGGCGTCGGCCACGAGAAAGTGCTGACGAGGATCAGGATCGACGCCACCGCCCGGTCCGTGCTGAGCGCGCAGGGGTACGCACTGGAGGACGTCCCGGCCGCGGGTGCGATGGTCAAGCTCGCCCTCACCGGCAACATGTCCACCGGCGGGATCTCCGTCGACCGCACCTTCGAGGCCCACCCCGACAACGTCGAGATCGCCGAGGAGGCCGCCCGGATCGTCGGGCTGGACGTCGCCGGCATCGACTTCATCTGCCCGGACATCGCCTCACCCGTGCGCGAGACCGGGGGGGCCATCTGCGAGGTCAACGCGGCCCCGGGGTTCCGGATGCACACCCACCCCACGGTGGGGGTCCCCCAGTTCATCGCCAAGCCGGTGGTGGACCTGCTCTTCCCGCCGGGGGCGCCGTCCCGGGTCCCGATCGTCGCGGTGACGGGCACCAACGGCAAGACGACGACAGCCCGGATGATCGCCCACATCTTCAAGGGACTCGGCCGGAAGGTGGGCATGACGTCGACCGACGGGATCGTCATCGACGAGCGTCTCGTCATCAAGGCGGACGCGTCCGGCCCGCGGTCGGCGCGGATGGTCCTGCAGAACCCCAGGGTCGACTTCGCCGTCATGGAGGTCGCCCGCGGCGGGATCATCCGTGAGGGTCTCGGCTTCGACCGCAATGACGTCGCCGTCGTCACCAACGTCGCCGCGGACCACTTGGGCCGCAACGGGATCGAGACGCTCGAGCAGCTCGCGGCGGTCAAGCGGGTCGTCGTCGAGGCGGTCCCGCGAGACGGCTTCGCGGTGCTCAACGCGGACGACCCGCACGTCCGCGCCATGCGGCGCAAGTGCTCCGGTGGGATCGTCTGGTTCTCCCTGGAGCCGCCCGGCTCGGAGGTTCGCGACTTCATCGACCGCTACTGCCGGCGGGGGGGCCGCGCCGTGGTCCTCGAACCGACCGACCGCGGCGACATGATCGTCATCCGGCACGGCCGGCGCAGCATGCAGCTGGCGTGGACTCACCTGCTCCCCGCGACGTTCGGCGGCGCGGCGCGGTTCAACGTCGCCAACGCGCTCGCCGCCGCCGGGGCTGCCTTCGCGGCGGGGGCGCCACTGCACGAGATCCGCCAGGGACTGCGCACCTTCTCGACGTCGTACTACCTCTCTCCGGGGCGGATGAACCTGCTCAGCGTCCACAACGTGGAGGTCTTCGTCGACTACTGCCACAACGCGGCGGGGATGCGGGCACTGGGAGACTTCGTCGAGCGGTACTCTGCCCAGCGGGCCGGCCGGGCCGACCTCGGCAGGTCCTCGAGGATCGGCATGATCGGGGCCGCCGGCGACCGCCGCGACGACGACATGCGTGAGCTGGGCGCGGTGGCGGCCCAGCACTTCGACGTCATCGTCGTCCGTGAGGACGTCCGCCTGCGTGGCCGCCTCCCCGGCGAGACCGCCGGCCTCGTCGCGGAGGGGGTGAGGCAGGCGGTCGACACCGCCGGTGCGCGCTGCCGCCAGGTCGAGATCGTGCTCGACGAGCTCGACGCGGTCGGCCACGTGATGGGCCGCGCGAACCCCGGCGACCTGGTCGTGCTCTGCGTCGACCAGCACGCGGAGGTGCTCAGCCGCCTCGAGGACAGCACCCGGCACGCCCAGGCAGGCTCGCACCCCGGTGGGGCCCCCGGCGACCCCGACCTGGATCCGGAGGAGCTCGCGGAGTCCGCCCGTGCCTCAGGGGCGCAGGCGGAGGGCGAGGCGGTTGGCGCCCCCGCCCACCAGCCCGACACGGTGACCGCCGCCGACCACGCGGCGCAGCACTCGGAGCGCGCTCCGGGGGCTCCCGCCGAGCCGTGACCGCGGAGGGCGTCAGTGCGTCGCGGGTCGGCGTGCCGCCGCCGCGTAGGCGTGCAGGGCCCCCCGGTAGGCAAGGGTGTCCTCGTCGGTGGCGTGGTCGACGAGCGCGTCCACGAGGTCCGCGACCGCCTCCGGGGCGCGGCCCGAGTCGAGCAGGGCAAGTGCCCGGAGCGCGATCACCGTCGGACCCTGGGGCTTCCCTGCGCTCACTCCGGACAGCAGGCGCAGCGCCGCCCCCGGCTGGCCGAGGCTGCGGTAGGCCGACGCCGCCTGGATCTGTGCCCGGTGCCGGTGCGGTTCTCGCAGGCCGTTGCCGAGGGAGGTGAGGTACAGCGGGATGGCCGCCTCCAGGTCACCGGTCGAGTCCAGGGCCAGCGCCCACTCGTAGCGCAGCCGGGGGTCACGGGGATGGGCCCGGGAGAGCTGCTCGGCCCTGCTCACCCGGCGGACGGGGTCGTCGTCGGCCCAGATCGTGGCGATCTCGGACTCGGACTCGTGCTCGCCGCGGGCGGCCACGACCTTGCGCCGGACGGCGCGCGAGTCGTCCGCGCTCGCTCCGAGGTCCCGGAGCAGGCGTTCCACCGCCGGCCGCTCGGCGTGGCACATCAGCGCCACGACGTCGCCGTCCGCAGCCGCCGCCAGCAGCGCGCTGAGCGCGCCGGTCTCGGTGCGGTGCGACTCGACGTCGAGCACGCCGGAGCGGACAAGGCCCGCCCGGAGCTGCTGCTCGAGATCCTCGAGGGAGCGTCCGCGCAGGTATGCCGGCTTGTGCGCCAGGACGACACGGTCGGCGTCCCGTCCCGCGATCTCGCCCAGGGCCTGGATGGCCTCGTCAGCACGGTCCCCGGTGCCGCCCA
>JBPCOG010000121.1:0-7138 GCA_051000455.1 Lapillicoccus sp.
ATCGCGGTGTGCGGGCACGCCCCCGTCTCGACCGCCCGGATGCGTTCCGGTGCGAGCACGCCGGCGGAGCGGAGCAGGCGCGCGTCCTCATCGGTGTAGATGTCGTTGGTGACCACGGCCAGCGCCACCTCCGCAGCGAGCTCCCGACAGAGCAGGGCGATCAGGGAGCTCTTGCCGGTGCCGACCGGCCCGCAGACCCCGAGCCGGAACGCGCGGGTTCCAGTCCGCTCAGGCACTGAACAACCTCCTGGGGGTGTGGGCATGGGACTGCGCCCACGCCTCGATGAGCGGCGCTGAGGGCGCCGGGATGTCATACGGGTCGGTGAGACCACGAAGGGGGTCGACGAGCCGCTCGATGTCGTCGAACGTCGACACCACCACCTGGGCTGCGACGGCGGGGTCGAAAGGGCACAGCTTCAGGGCGGCGGACAGCACCGTCTGCACGTCGTCGTAGCCGACGAGACGGACCAGCTGGTCCGGGCTGAGCCCCGCAGTCGCAGCGATCGTCCCGAGCACCGACGGGCGGCTCAGCCGTTCGTGGGTCGCGAGCCGCCGGATGGACGCGTGTCCCGGCCACACCCGAAGTGCGAGCCGGCCACAACCCCGGCCCATGGCGTACGACGCCTGCCGCATGGCCTCGCTGGGGGTTCGCGCCGCCCACGCGTCCTCGACACCGTCCAGGGACGCACCCGCCAGGACGTGGTGCCTGGCGACGACCGCTGTCGCGGCCTCGACGAGCGCGACTGTGCGCAGCCGGGTACGGCAGTAGGACGGGATCTCCACCGGCGACAGGCCGCGGGCCAGTGCCGGTTCGAGCCCCGCCGACTGGGTGTGCCCGGAGGTCGGTGCGCGCGCATCCGCGAGGAGCATGAGGACCAGCTCCGGGTGACCCGCCGGTGGTGTCGAGCGGTCGGCCATCGCCACTCAGAACAGCGAGTAGAGCTGGGCCAGCGGCAGGACCGAGGCCGGCATCGGCTCGACCACCTCGCCGTCGACGGTGATCCGGAAGGTCTCCGAGTCGATCTCGATGCTCGGCAGCACGTCGTTGTTGACCATGTCAGCCTTGCCGACGTCGCGGGTGGGCCTGATGGGGGCGAGCCGACGCCGGAGCCCGAGCCGCGCCTCGATCCCGTCGTCGAGGGCAGCCGGCGAGACGAAGGTGAGTGACAGGTCGGCGCCTGCCGTGTCCGCGAGCGCGGGACGCATCAGCACGGGTTGAGGCGTCGGGATCGAGGCGTTGGGGTCCCCGAGCGCGGCCCAGACCAGCGCCCCGCCCTTGACCACCACCGACGGCCGGATGCCGAAGAACTTCGGCTCCCAGAGGACGAGGTCGGCGAGCTTGCCCGGCTCCACCGAGCCGACCTGGTCGGCGAACCCGTGGGCGATGGCGGGGTTGATGGTGTACTTCGCGACGTACCGACGGGCCCGCTCGTTGTCCGCCGGCAGGCTGGCGCCGAGACTGCCCCGACGGTGCTTCATGACGTGCGCGACCTGCCAGGTGCGGGTGATGGTCTCGCCGATGCGCCCCATCGCCTGGGCGTCCGAGGAGGTGATCGACAGGGCGCCCATGTCGTGAAGGACGTCCTCCGCGGCAATCGTGGTCTCGCGGATCCGGGACTCGGCGAAGGCGAGGTCCTCGGGCACCCGCGGGTTGAGGTGGTGACAGACCATGAGCATGTCGAGGTGCTCGGCCACCGTGTTGACGGTGTGCGGCAGCGTCGGGTTCGTCGACCCGGGGATGACGTTCGGGTGTCCGGCGACCTTGAGGATGTCCGGCGCGTGCCCGCCACCAGCACCCTCGGCATGGAACGCGTGGATCGACCGCCCCGCGATCGCCGCGAGTGTCGACTCCAGGTACCCCGCCTCGTTGAGGCTGTCCGAGTGCAGGGCCACCTGCAGGCCGTACTCGTCCGCGGCGCGCAGCGCCGCGTCGATCGCCGCTGGCGTCGAGCCCCAGTCCTCATGCACCTTGTATGCCGCCGCGCCGGCCAGCGCCTGCTCGCGGAGGCCCGCCGCGCTGACGGTGTTGCCCTTGCCCATCAGCAGCACGTTCAACGGCAACGGGTCCAGGCTGCGGTGGATCGTCGACAGGTGCCAGGACCCGGGGGTCACCGTGGTGGCCCTGCTGCCCTCCGACGGCCCGGTGCCCCCGCCGCCGACGGTGGTGATGCCGGTCGCCAGGGCCTCCACGAGCTGGGACCGGGACAGGAAGTGCACGTGGACGTCGACGCCGCCGGCGGTGAGGATCTTTCCCTCGCCGGAGATGACGTCGGTGGACGGACCGATCACCAGGTCCGGGTGCACCCCGTCGGCGACGTCCGGGTTCCCGGCCCGGCCGAGCGCCACGATCCGCCCGTCCCTGATCCCGACGTCCGCACGGACGACGCCCCAGTGATCCAGGACGATGGCGTTCGTGATGACCGTGTCGAGAGCACCCTCCTGTCGCGACCGGGTCGACTGGGCCATCGACTCGCGGATGGACTTCCCGCCCCCGAACACCGCCTCCTCGCCACCGAAGGTGCGGTCCTCCTCGACCTCGACCCAGAGGTCGGTGTCCCCGAGGCGCACCTGGTCCCCGGTCGTCGGTCCGTAGAGGGCCGCGTAGTCGGCCCGGGAGATCTCACCCATCGAGGTCACCTTCACCGTCTGGCTTGATGCGGATGCCGGGAACCCGCCGGTTCCCCCGGAGCGCGACGGCCTCCACCCTGCGGGACGCCCCGGGCTCGAACCGCCGCGACGTACCGGAAGGGATGTCGAGCCGGAAGCCATGGGCCGCCTCGCGGTCGAACTGCAGCGCCGTGTTGGCGTCCGGCAGGTGCAGGTGGGAGCCGATCTGGATGGGCCGGTCGCCGGTGTTGAGCACGACCAGGCTGAGGCGTTCCTCCTCGCCGCGGTCGGCGTTGAGGGTGAGCGAGCCAGGCGCTGTGCGGACAGCGCCCGGACCCGAGGTCTGGTTGGCCACGCGCGTGCCGCCTTTCGTGGAGCGTCGTCAGGCGATGGGGTGGTGGATGGTGACGAGCTTGCGCCCGTCGGGGAAGGTGGCTTCGACCTGGACGTCGACGAGCATGTCCGCCACGTCGACCATCACCTCGTCCCGGGAGAGCACCGAGCGGCCCTGCTCCATCAGCTCGGACACGCTGAGCCCCTCTCGGGCCCGCTCGATCACCCAGGTGCTCAGCAGGGCGACCGTCTCGGGGTAGTTCAGCACCACTCCGCGGGCGAGCCGGTCCCGTGCCACCATGCCCGCGACGGACAGCAGCAGCTTCTCGGTGTCGGCGGGCGTCAGGTGCAACCGCGTGCCTCTCGCAGGGTCGGGTGGCCTCGTGGTCCTCGCTGACCGTGGGTCGTGACGAAACGTGGTGCTGGTGAGCAACTCTAGGTCCCACCGAGAAGTGGCGTCCATGCCACGTCGCCGTCCCCGTGGCCGTTCCCGTCCCCGTCGCCGCGCCGTCATGAGAGGCTGGCACCATGGCCCTGCGGAACCGTCTCCTGGACCCGGGGAGGCGCTGACAGGTGCTCGGCGTGCAGCCGCTTGTCGCTCCGGTGGCCCCCGTCGAGGCGCTGCGCCGGATCGCCCTGCTGCTCGAGCGCTCCCGGGGCGGGACCTACCGGATCCAGGCGTTCCGCGGCGCCGCCGAGACCATCGCCTCGCTGACACCCGGCCAGCTCGCCGAGCGTGTCGAGCGGGGCACCGTTCAGGAGCTCCCCGGCGTCGGAGAGGCGACTGCGGCGGTCATCGAGCAGTCGGCAGCAGGTGAGCTGCCGGCATACCTGGAGTCGTTGCAGGAGAAGCACTCCGCGCCCCTCGCAACCGGCGGGGAGGCACTGTATGCCGCGTTGCGCGGCGACCTGCACAGCCACTCGGACTGGAGTGACGGAGGGTCACCGATCCAGGAGATGGTGCTCGCGGCTGTCGAGCTCGGCCAGGAGTGGCTCGCGCTGACGGACCACTCACCGCGCCTGAAGGTCGCCCGTGGCCTGTCCGCGGCCCGGTTGCAGGAGCAGCTCGGCGTCGTCGAGTCGGTCAACGCGTCCCTCGGCGACCGGTTCCGGCTCCTGAAGGGCATCGAGGTCGACATCCTCGACGACGGCTCGCTCGACCAGAGCGAGGAGATGCTCGGCAGGCTCGACATCGTCACCGCGTCGGTCCACTCGAAGCTCGCGATGGACCGGGCGCCGATGACCCGGCGCATGGTCGCGGCGGTCCAGAACCCGCGCGTCAACGTGCTCGGTCACTGCACCGGGCGGCTCGTCGAGGGAGCACGCGGCCAGCGCGGCCAGTCCGCTTTCGACGCCGAGGCGGTGTTCCGGGCCTGCCTGGCGAACAACGTCGCTGTGGAGATCAACTCGCGCCCCGAGCGGTGTGACCCCCCGGACGAGCTCGTCAGCATCGCCCTCGAGCTCGGGTGCCTCTTTGCCATCGACTCCGACGCCCACGCGCCGGGGCAGCTGGACATGAAGGCCTACGGCTGCGAGCGGGCGGACCGGCTCGGTGTGCCGCCCGAGCGGGTCGTCACGACGTGGCCGGTCCAGCGGGTCCTCGGGTGGGCGCTGGGATGAGCTCGCACCCTCGTTGACCCGGCGACCCGAGGTGGGGCGAACACGGCGGCGGCGGCCGCCGCGCGGGCCGACGGGCGGTGCTCGCGACGCCGGTCGGCGATTTTGTCGGGCCCCCCTTTCCGCCTCTGCTGGCGCGAGTCCTCGACGGATCCGAGCGCTGCTCGCTGGCGGCCGGGGGGTTCTGTCGCGGCAGGCCCCGGGTCCCCATCGTCTAGCGGCCTAGGACTCCGCCCTTTCACGGCGGCAGCACGGGTTCGAATCCCGTTGGGGATACGCAGTATGGTCGTCTCACCCAGGCCCCGTAGCGCAGTTGGTTAGCGCGCCGCCCTGTCACGGCGGAGGTCGCCGGTTCGAGCCCGGTCGGGGTCGCTCGAGGCAGAGAGCCCGCCATCGGTGATGGCGGGCTCTCGCACGTCCGGGCCCCGTATGCCGGCTCCCTTACGGCCGGGACCCCCCGCAGGGAGCGGGTCGTCAGGGTCCCGGGGGGCCGAGGGCGGGCGCCCCGCCGCCCACCGCCAGCGCGAGGATCTCGACGACCCCGAGGAGCAGGACCTGTCCGCACAGGAGCACGGCGTGAACCCCGACCGTCGCCGGCGGCCTGGGGCCGCCGCCGGCAGCATCGTCCGTCCGGGTCCCGTAGCTGCGCCTGCTCGTCACGAACAGCCGGGCGGAGTGCGCGAGGCACAGGGCCAGCACGACGAGCACGAGCGGCCCGAGGACACCGGTGGTGAGCCGGGCCACGACGGCTGCGGCGACGGCCAGGGACAGGGCAGTCCGCTGCCACGCCAGGACCGTGCGCTCGGGCTGCAGCCCCGGGTCGCGCGTCGTCATCTGATGGTGAGGGCGACGAGGAGCGCGACGGCGACCACGGCGACCACGGTCGCGATGAGGACCGAGATGGTGAGAGCCGGCAACGGACCGTCGGTGCGCATCGCGCGCTCGGACCGGGCCCAGCGAACCCACCCGGCGACCGCGCAGACGATGGCCAGGCAGATCAGCACCGCCGCGAGCGCCACCCGGGCCGCGTTGGGGACAGCGAGCGGGATCGCGTGCAGCGCGACCCCCCCGGCGAGCAGCGCGAGGGCGGTGCGCACCCAGGCGAGGAAGGTCCGTTCGTTGGCGAAGCTGAACCGCGGGTCAGGTTCCTCGCCCTCGTCGTACACCCAACCGGGCCATCGGCGTTCCACGAGGTGAGTATGTCCCACCCACGCCTGCCGAGCAGTACGGCATACCGCCCTGGGAGTAGCCTCTCGACGGTCGGACGAGAGGAGAGGTATGCCGTCGCCACAGCGGGCGGCCGGTGTCGTCGGAGCCCTGCGCGACCGCGAGCGCACGGCCACCGGGTCCGGCCCGTGAGGACTTGTCAGACCGGCGACCCTGACGCGCGGCCGTGACGGAGCCGTCCGACAGCCCGCCGCATCAGCGGGGAGACCACGCCCCCGGGGCGTGGCGGTGGCCGGCCCTGGCGATGTTCACGGTCGGCTACGGAGCGAACCAGTTCGTGCCCCTGCTGGCTGTCTACCGCCGCACGCTGGGCCTGTCCGACGCCCAGGCCACCGCGGTCTTCGGCGTGTACGCCGTCGGGCTGGTCCCCGGGCTGCTGCTCACCGGGCCGGCCAGCGACCGGTACGGGCGCCGCCCCCTGATGCTCGGCTTCGCGGGACTGTCGCTGCTGGCGACCACCGTGCTCATCACCGGGCGGTGGGGCACCCCCGGGCTGTATGCCGGGCGGCTGCTCACCGGTGTGGTCTCGGGTGCGGTGTTCTCCGTCGGCACCGCCTGGGTCAAGGAGCTGTCCGACGACGCGCCGCCCGGCGCGGGCGCCCGGCGGGGGGCGCTGGCGCTGACCGCCGGGTTCGCGGTCGGGCCGCTGGTCGCCGGACTCCTTGCCCAGTGGTTGCCTGAGCCCACGCTGCTGCCCTACCTGCTGCACCTGCTGCTCGCTGCCGTGGCGCTGTTCCTGCTGGTCCGTGCGCCGGAGACGGTCCGTTCGCGACCTGCCGGAGCCCGGGGCGTGCGGCTGAGGCCGGTGCCGTCCGCGAGGTCCCGCCGATTCACCCGGGTCGTGGCGCCACTGGGCCCGTGGGTCTTCGGCAGCGTGACACTGGTCTTCACGGCGCTGCCGGCCCACGCCGCGGGCCCCGTCTGGGGCCTGACCGTCGCGTTTCCAGGGGCGCTGGCCGCCGTCGCCCTCGGCGCGGGGATCGCCGTCCAGCCACTGGGCCGCCGGCTCCAGGACGCCTCGGTCGCTCGGGGCACCGCAGACGCCGCCGCGACCGGTCTCGCGCTGGTGACCGGCGGCTGCCTGGCCGCCGCAGCCGCCACGGCCCACCCCGGGGCGGCCGCCGCGACGGGTGCGGCACTCCTGCTCGGTTCCGGCTACGGGGTCTGCATCCTCTCGGGGCTGCGAGAGGTCGAGCAGCTCGCGCCATCCGGCGAGCTCGGCAGCCTCGTCGCGCTGTTCTACTCGCTCGCCTACGCCGGACTGGCGATCCCCTACCTGCTCGCGCTCGTCGCCCCGTACCTCGGCTACCCCACCGCCCTGCTGCTCGCCGCACTCGCCGCCGCGCTCACGCTG
>JBPCOG010000006.1:0-1760 GCA_051000455.1 Lapillicoccus sp.
GTTCGTCCACCTCTGCCAGCACGCGTGGGAGGAGATCGACAAGGGGCGGCAGGGGCTGCAGCTGCTGGCGGGACTGTTCGCCAGCTATGACGTCTCCACGAGCTTCCCGGCGGCGCCCTACCGCAACCGGTCCCTGCCGCGACCCGCGCCTGCAACGCCCCGCGTCCCGAATGGCCGCGAAAGGGTCCCCCGATGAGCGACACCCTCGACCAGTCCGGCATCGCGTCGTTCAGCCGTTTCGACGCGGAAACCGCCCGACGGCTCCGGGCCAACCTGGCCCTCATCGCTCGGCAGACCGACAGCGAGGACCTGAGGGGCCTGGTCCGGCGCGTCCTCTCCGGCACGGAGCACGTGAGAGCCGTGTTCAGGCACCCGGCGTTCGTCGCGATGGCCGCCCCGAAGCTCGAGAACCTCCTCGAGGGGATACGGCGGCTGGATCCCGAGGAGCGAGCGAGGGTCTTCCAGGCGGCCGGTCAGCGGGTGCCGACCGAGGCCGAGCTCGGCGGCCCGAGCACGAGGCAGTGACCGGGGCCGTCAGGGACAGCCGGCCAGGCCCAACCCCTGCTTGAGCACCAGCACCCGGCGCACCGACGCGTCGACCTGCTGCGCGAACCCGGCGTCCCTGCCGGACTGCGCCAGGAGCGCGGCCGTCATCACCGGCACCGTCGACGGGGCGGCGGTGAGGACGATGTCGCCACCGGCGGCGACGAAACGGACTGCGCGGTCGCCCGGGGCGACCGACGAGACGGCCGCGGCGACGCCGACGTCGTCACTGATGACCACGCCCCCGTAGCCCATGGTGCCGCGCAGGAGCCCGGAGATGATGGCGGGGGAGAAGACTGCCTGGTTCGCGGCGTCGATGCGGGGGTAGCGCGCCGAGGACACCATGACGAGCCGCGCCCCGGCGCGGATCCCATCGGCGAAGGGGGCCAGGAAGGGGTCGTTCGTCGTGGCCGTGTCGTCGGTGATGCCGGAGGCGGTGGTGTCGGTGTTGCCGCTGATCCGGCCGAGGCCGGGGAAGTGCTTGACCGTCGGGGCGACGCCACCTGCAGCGAGACCCTGGATGGTCGCGGTCACCCCTCTGGAGACGGTCCCGGGGTCGTAGCCGAACTCGCGTGAGTAGCGCCCGATCGGGCCGTTGGCGCGTCCGATCTCGACAGGGACCGTGTCGGCGACCGGCGCCAGGTTGACGTTGACGCCGGCCCGCCTGAGCTCGGTCCCGGTGGTCGTGCCGTTGCGCCTGATCGTCGCCTCCGAGGACTGGCCCTGGCTCAGCGCAGACGGCATCGCCGTGAAGCCCGGCCCCGTGAGCTGCTGCACCTCGCCGCCCTCGTTGTCGGCGGCGACGAGCATCTGCACCCCGCCGGTCGCCGCCTGCGTCGCCTGGCCCTGCACGTGCGACGACGTCGCGGTCACGGCGCCCGAGCCCGGCCAGCCCCCGAGGTAGACCACCCCGCCGATGTGCTGCGCCCGGATCGTCGCGTCCAGGCCGCCGGGTCCCTGTCCCGGCTGGATCCCGACCATGAGCAGCTGGCCGACCCGCTGCTCCGGGCTCAGCCGGGCGAGGAGCTGGTCGGCGCAGGTGGTGGCGGTCGTCGAGGTGGTCGTGCTCGGCGGCGGTGGAGTGCCCGGCAAGACGGGCGGGGACACCGGCGCGGAAGTCGGCGCGGAGGTGGGCGCGACGGCGGGCGCCGATGTGCCGGGGGTGCCGGGCGAGCCGGGCGCGCCGGGCGTGCCAGGCGGGCCGGGCGGGCCAGGCG
>JBPCOG010000243.1:0-2106 GCA_051000455.1 Lapillicoccus sp.
AGCTCAGTGCTCACGGGGTGCCCCGGTGCCTCGCTCGCCACGTCGGCGCGCCGCCCGCTTGGCGAGGGCGCGGGCACTGGTGCGGCGCAGCCGGCGCGCCTTGACGAGGTAGTCGACGCCGGTGCCAACCGTCACCGCGACGGCGGCAGCGAGGACGACGTCCGCTGCCACCCGCAGCAGCCCACTGAAGGGAAGCAGCCCCAGGGGGAAGACGAGCATCGCCACCGCTGCGGCCTGCAGGGCCGTCTTCAGCTTTCCGCCACGGCCCGCGGGCATGACGCCGTGCCGGATGACCACGAAACGCATCACCGTGATACCGACCTCGCGAACGAGGACGAGCGCGGTGACCCACCACCAGATGTCCCCGATGACCGACAGCGCGACGAACGCGGTGCCGATCAGCGCCTTGTCCGCGATCGGGTCGGACACCTTGCCGAAGTCGGTGATGAGGCCGCGACGGCGGGCGATGTCCCCGTCGATGCTGTCGGTGAGCATCGCGACGGCGAACACCGCGAACGCCGAGAGCCGGTAGCCGGCGTTGGAGCCGTTCTGCACGAGGAGCAGCCACCCGAAGACCGGGACGAGGGCGATGCGCAGGACCGTCAGCGCGTTCGGGAGGTTCCACGCGCTCGGGGCGCTCCGTCGCCCGGCCGTGGTGACCGGCACGTCGGTGTCGGCGTCGACGTCCGTCCTGCGTTCGAAGTCCCCGGCGGCCGTCGGGTCCTGCGGCATCATCTGCCCACGGCATCCAGGTCGAGGTCCGGGGGCGCAAGGTCCAGGGAGGGGGCCTCGCGCCGCACGCGGGCCGGAGCCACGGGCGAGCCGACGAGGTCCACCCCCCGGGCGCCGGTGACCGTCGCGCCGACGATGTCCCCGACCCGCGGCGCGACAGGGGGCGGACCAAGGGTCGGACCAAGGGTCGGACCAAGGGTCGGACCACGGCGCGCGAGGCCGAGCCACGGGTCCAGGACGGTCAACCCGTCGACGTCGGGACCCTGGTGAGCGGCGCGTCCGGTGAGCCGGCCCGTCGCCGCATCGACCTCCTCGACGAGGACCTCGACATGCTCACCGATGCGCTCCTCGGCCCGCTGGGAGCTCAGCTCCTCGACGAGGGACGAGATGCGCGCCAGTCGCTCGGCCACCGCGGCCGGGGGCAGCTTGTCGGCGTGGGTCTCGGCCTCCGTGCCGTCCTCGTCCGAGTAGCCGAAGACCCCGACGACGTCGAGGCGTGCGGCGTTGAGGAAGGCTTCGAGCTCGTCGACGTCGGCCTCGGTCTCCCCGGGGAACCCGACGATGACGTTGGAGCGGACACCGGCCTCCGGGGAGATCGCACGGAGGCGCTCGAGCAGGTCGAGGAACGCCGAGCGGCCGCCGAATCGACGCATCCGGCGCAGCAGCGGCTCGGAGGCGTGCTGGAAGGAGATGTCGTAGTACGGCACCACTCCCGGCGTCTCGGCCATCGCGGCGAGCAGGCCCGGCCGGATCTCGGCCGGCTGCAGGTAGGACACCCGCACCCGGTCGATACCGTCCAGGGCGGCCAGCACGGGCAGCAGCTTCTCCAGCAGGCGAAGGTCCCCGAGGTCCTTGCCGTACGACGTCGAGTTCTCACTGACGAGGAACAGCTCCCTGACGTCGCGCTCCGCCAGCCAGCGGGCCTCGGCGACGACGTCGGCCGGGGGCCGCGAGACGAAGGCGCCCCGGAACATCGGGATGGCGCAGAAGGCACAGCGGCGGTCGCACCCGCTGGCGATCTTCAGGGGCGCCCAGGGCCGGCCGTCGAGGCGTGCCCGGACCACCGGTGGCCCGCTCGCCGGGGTCGGCCCGTGGGTGCTCAGGCTCTGGGGCGGCTTCGGGACGACGCTGCCGTGGCCCGGCAGCGCGATGGCGGTGGCTGCCGTCTGGCGCCCGGCGGGCGAGAGGGGCAGCAGCCGCCGGCGGTCGCGGGGAACATGGGCCGGGGCCCTCGTGCCGCCCAGCAGGGCGGTCAGGTGGCCGGGCATGTCCGGGTAGGAGTCGAAGCCGAGCACCGCGTCCGCCTCGGGAAGCTCTCTCGCGAGCTCGGTGCCGTACCGTTCAGCCAGGCAGCCGACCGCCACCACGGCCTGG
>JBPCOG010000224.1:0-7004 GCA_051000455.1 Lapillicoccus sp.
GCCTCCCGGGCGGCGAAGTACCAGTGCGACGAGGGCAAGGGGGTCGGTTCCGGCGGGCTCGGCGTCTATCTGGACTTCGCCGACGCCATCTCGCGGATGGGGGCCGGCGCGGTCGAGGAGAGGTACGGCAACCTCTTCGACATCTACCAGCGGATCACGGGGGAGAACCCGTACGAGGTGCCGATGCGCATCTACCCGGCGGTGCACTACACGATGGGCGGCATGTGGGTCGACTACGACCTGCAGTCGAACATCCCGGGCCTGTTCGTCTGCGGCGAGGCCAACTTCTCCGACCACGGCGCGAACCGGCTCGGTGCGTCCGCCCTCATGCAGGGTCTGGCCGACGGCTACTTCGTGCTGCCGAACACCATCCGCGACTACCTCGCCTCGGGCCCCTACCCGGCCATCGAGGCGGACGACCCCGTCGTGGCGGAGGCCGTCGAGTCGGTCCGCAGACGCATCGCCATCTTCCTCGGCGCCGGCGGCGAGCGCTCGGTGGACTCCTTCCACCGGGAGCTCGGCCACATCATGTGGGAGTACTGCGGCATGGAGCGCTCCGAGGAGGGGCTGCTGCACGCGGTCGAGCGGATCCGGGACCTGAGGAAGGAGTTCTGGAGCAACGTCCGGGTCCTGGGCACCCAGGACGGGCTCAACCAGTCCCTCGAGAAGGCCGGGCGGGTCGGCGACTTCTTCGAGCTCGCCGAGCTGATGTGCATCGACGCCCTGCAGCGACGCGAGTCCTGCGGTGGCCACTTCAGGGCCGAGAGCCAGACCGAGGACGGCGAGGCGTTGCGTCACAACGACGAGTTCGCCTACGTGTCCGCATGGGAGTGGGGCGGGGAGGACGGCACTCCCGTGCTGCACAAGGAGCCCCTCGCCTTCGAGCACGTCGAGATGAAGCAACGGAGCTACAAGTGAGGGTCAGTCTCAGGGTATGGCGCCAGGCCGACGGCGACGCGGCCGGTGGCCTCGTCACGTACGAGCTCGACGAGCTCTCGCCGGACATGTCCTTCCTCGAGGTGCTCGACGTCCTCAACGAGACCCTCATCCGCCGCGGCGACGAGCCCGTGGCCTTCGACAGCGACTGCCGCGAGGGCATCTGCGGCATGTGCGGCCTGATGATCAACGGGCAGGCGCACGGTCCCGAGACGGCAACGGTCTGCCAGCTGCACATGCGCTCGTTCCGGGACGGCGACACGATCACAGTCGAGCCGTGGCGGGCGGACGCGTTCCCCGTCCTGAAGGACCTCGTCGTCGACCGCTCGGCGTTCGACCGGATCATCGCGTCTGGCGGATTCATCAGCGTCAACACGGGAGCCGCGCCGGACGCGCACGCCGTGCCGGTGCCGAAGGACAGGGCCGACCGTGCCTTCGCGCCTGCCACCTGCATCGGGTGCGGCGCCTGCGTCGCTGCCTGTCCGAACGCGTCCGCCATGTTGTTCGTCGGTGCCAAGGTCACCCACCTCGGGCTGCTCCCCCAGGGTCAGCCGGAGCGGGACGCCCGGGTGGTGTCGATGCTGAACAGGCACGACGCGGAGCGCTTCGGCGGGTGCACGAACATCGGCGAGTGCTCAGCAGCCTGCCCCAAGGAGATCCAGCCCGACGTCACCTCCCAGCCCAACGCCGACCTGCGCACCGCCATGCGGCGTGGGAGGTAGTCACCCCTCGACCGCGCCTGCGGGGGCTCGGGTCAGGCCACCCGCTCGCCCGGCCCGCCGGGCGAGCGCGGTGCTGGTCTGCCTCGCCGCGCTCGCCCTCGGGACCGGGCCGGCGTCGGCGCTGGGCACGGACAGCACCCCACCCCCTGCGCCAGGAGCCACCCCATCACCACCGGATGCCAGCCCCGCGCCACCGGGACCGCGGGAGACGACGTGCCCCGCCGGGACGACGCCGACCCTCGTCACCGCGCCCCCCGCGAGCCCGAGGCCCGGCCAGCCCCCGCCGAGCACCGCGGTCCCGGGCCCGCCGCCGACGACCCTGCCCGACGGGAGAACCGTCAGCAGCGCCTGCGCGCTTGCTCCTCCGACCCCGCTGGCCGGTCCCCAGATCGCCCCGGAGCACACCGTCGGCGGTCCCCTGCTCGCCGGCCCCGGCCTGGTCGTCAACCCGCCCCCCGGCGTGCCCCCGCCCCCGGAGATGGCAGACGCCTCCTACGTCCTGGCGGACATGACGACGGGCCAGGTTCTCGCTGCCAAGGCGCCGCACGCCCTGCTGCTGCCGGCCAGCACGCTCAAGGCACTGACCGCGCTGGTGCTGCTTCCAGCGCTGGACCCGGCGCGGGTCGTGACCGCCACCACGCAGCAGGTGACCGCCGAGGGGACCCGGGTCGGGCTGGTGCCCGGCAACCCCTACACGGTCGACCAGCTCTTCTCCGGGCTCGTCCTCGTCAGTGGCAACGACACGGCATACGCGCTCGCCGACGCCTTCGGCGGCAGGGAGGCGACCCTCGGGGCGATGAACGCCAGAGCCGCCGCGCTCGGAGCGTGGGACACCGTCGCAACGGACCCGTCCGGCCTGGACCAGCCCGGGCAGCGCTCCAGTGCCTATGATCTCGCGCTCATCGGGCGGGCTGTCATGCAGCTGCCGTCCTACCGCCGGTACGCCGCGCAGCGCGAAGTGAGCTTTCCCGGGGGGACCGACCCGGGGGGGAAGGTGCACCCTCCCTTCACCATCCAGAACCACAACAAGCTGCTCTACAACTACGACGGCACGATCGGTGTGAAGAACGGCTACACGACTGGCGCCCGACACACCTTCGTGGGCGCGGTGACCCGCGGGGAGCGCACCCTGCTCTTCGCCGAGATGGGCAGCATCAACCCGAGCTGGCGCCCGTCGGCCGCGATGTTCGACTGGGGCTTCGCGTACGGCCCGCAGGTGGCCCCCGTCGGCGTCCTGGCAGAGCCGGGCACCGCGGCTCGACCTCCTGAGTGGCTGGGCGGTTCCGCGATCGTCACGCCCTCCACCGCCGCCGCTCCGTCGCCCCCCGCCACGCCGGGCGAGCGGACGACAACACCGGCCGCTCCGCCGGTTGCGACCCCGGCCGCGCCGCCGGTTGCGATCGGGCCGGACGGCGCGCCCGGCGGCACTGCTCCCGTGGCCTCCGTCGGCCCTGCATGGGCCTGGGTCGGCGGTGCCGGCGTGCTGTTCCTGCTCCTCGCCGGGGCGGCGGTGCAGAGCGGTCGTCGGGCCGAGCACCCGCGAAGCTAGCCCCGGCGGCGGCCGATCTTGCTGCCCAGCCACACCAGCGGGTCGTACCTGCGGTCGACGACGCGCTCCTTCAGGGGGATGATCGCGTTGTCGGTGATCTTGATGTGCTCCGGACACACCTCGGAGCAGCACTTGGTGATGTTGCACATGCCGATGCCCTGGCCGTCCCGCGCGAGCTCGGCGCGGTCGGTGCGGGTGTCCAGGGGGTGCATCGCCAGCTCAGCCGCGCGAATGAGCAGCCGGGGACCGGCGAACGCGGGCTTGTTGTCCTCGTGGTCGCGCAGGACGTGGCAGACGTCCTGACAGAGGAAGCACTCGATGCACTTGCGGAACTCCTGCGAGCGGGCGACGTCAACCTGCTCCATGCGGTACTCGCCGGGGGCGAGGTCGGGGGGCGCGAACGCCGGGATCTCGCGGGCCTTGGTGTAGTTGAAGGAGACGTCGGTGACGAGGTCCTTGACCACCGGGAAGGTCCGCAGCGGGGTGACGGTGATGGTCTCGCCCTCGGCGAAGGTCGACATCCGGGTCATGCACAGCAACCGCGGCCGGCCGTTGATCTCGGCGCTGCACGAACCGCACTTGCCGGCCTTGCAGTTCCAGCGCACCGCCAGGTCGCCGCTCTGGGTGGCCTGGAGCCGGTGGATGACGTCCAGCACCACCTCACCCTCGTTGACCTCCACGGTGTAGTCGACCAGGTCCCCGCCCTCCGCGTCGCCGCGCCAGACCCGGAACTGCGCGTCATGGCTCATGGCCCGCTCCCCCCCGGCAACGTCGCCAGCTCGTCGTCGGTGAGGTACTTGGACAGCTCGTCGCGCTGGAACAGCGCGAGCAGGTCGTCACGCATCGGCTGGATCGGCTGTTCGGTCACCTCGACCCCGCTGCCCGAGGCAGTTGCCGCGCAGATGAGGTTCTTCCGGCGCCACTCCGGGTCCATCGCGGGGAAGTCCTCCCGGGTGTGCCCGCCCCTGCTCTCCTGCCGCAGCAGCGCCGCCCGGGCGACGCACTCGCTGACCACCAGCATGTTGCGCAGGTCCAGCGCGAGGTGCCAGCCGGGGTTGAACTGGCGGTGCCCCTCGACGGTCAGCTGCTCCGCCCTGGTCCTGATCTCCTCCAGCTTCGCCAGCGCCTGCTCGATCTCCTCCGCCCTGCGGATGATGCCGACCAGGTCGTTCATCGTCTGCTGCAGCTCCTGGTGCAGGGTGTAGGGGTTCTCGCCGCCCTCGTGCTCGAAGGGTGCCAGCGCCTGGCGGGCGGCCGCGTCCACCACGCCGGCGTCGACCGCTGGCCGGCGCCCGTCCAGGGCCTGGACGTAGTCCGCTGCGCCGACGCCGGCGCGACAGCCGAACACCAGCAGGTCGGAGAGCGAGTTCCCGCCGAGGCGGTTGGAGCCGTGCATCCCGCCCGAGACCTCGCCCGCCGCGAACAGCCCCGGCACCCGGGCAGCGGCGCCGGTGTCCGGGTCGACCTCCACGCCGCCCATGACGTAGTGGCAGGTCGGCCCCACCTCCATCGCCTCCTCGGTGATGTCGACGTCCGCGAGCTCCTTGAACTGGTGGTGCATCGACGGCAGGCGGCGCATGATCTCCGCGGCGTCGCGGCGAGTGGCGATGTCGAGGAAGACCCCCCCGTGCGGGGAGCCGCGGCCCTGCTTCACCTCGGAGTTGATCGCCCGGGCCACCTCGTCGCGGGGCAGCAGCTCTGGTGGGCGCTTGTTGTTGTCCGGGTCCGTGTACCAGCGGTCGCCCTCGTCCTCGGACTCGGCGTACTGGCCGCGGAAGACCGCGGGGACGTAGTCGAACATGAACCGACTGCCCTCGGAGTTGCGCAGCACGCCGCCGTCGCCCCGCACCGACTCGGTCACGAGGATGCCCTTGACCGACGGTGGCCACACCATCCCCGTCGGGTGGAACTGGACGAACTCCATGTTCACCAGGGTCGAGCCGGCCCGCAGCGCCAGCGCGTGCCCGTCACCGGTGTACTCCCAGGAGTTCGACGTCACCTTGAACGACTTGCCGATGCCACCGGTGGCCAGGACGACCGCCGGGGCGTCGAAGCGGACGAAGCGGCCGGACTCGCGCCAGTAGCCGAACGCCCCCGCCATCGCGCCGGTGGAGTCCCGCAGCAGCTCGGTGACCGTGCACTCGGCAAACACCTTGAGCCGGCTCTCGGCGTCTCCGCTCTCGCGGAGGTCGTCCTGCTGCAGCGAGACGATCTTCTGCTGCATCGTGCGGATCAGCTCCAGGCCGGTTCGGTCGCCGACGTGGGCCAGCCGCGGGTACTCGTGGCCGCCGAAGTTGCGCTGGCTGATCCTCCCGTCCGGGGTGCGGTCGAACAGCGCCCCGTAGGTCTCGAGCTCCCAGACCCGGTCCGGCGCCTCCTTGGCGTGCAGCTCGGCCATCCGCCAGGAGTTGAGGAACTTGCCGCCGCGCATCGTGTCGCGGAAGTGGACCTCCCAGCTGTCGTTGCTGTTGGCGTTGCCCATGCTGGCGGCGATGCCCCCCTCGGCCATCACCGTGTGCGCCTTGCCGAACAGGGACTTGCTGATGACCGCCGTCCGCATGCCTGCCTCCCGGGCCGCGATGGCCGCCCGCAGGCCGGCGCCACCGGCCCCGATGATCACCACGTCGTAGTCGTGCTGCACCACCTCCGCGCTCACTGATGCCTCATCAGTTGACCAGGCGCAGGTCGCTGATCGCCCCGGAGGAGACCAGGGCGATGTAGGCGTCGGTGAGCATCAGGCTGGCCAGCGTCGTCCACGCGAGCTCCATGTGCCTGGTGTTGAGCCGGGACACCGCGGTCCAGGCCCGGTACCGCAGGGGGTGCGCCGAGAAGTGCTTGAGCCGGCCGCCGACGAGGTGGCGGCAGGAGTGGCAGGACGCCGTGTAGCTCCACAGCAGCACGACGTTGGTGAGCATGATGAGCGTGCCCAGGCCGACGCCGAAGCCCCCGTCTGCGCCGCGGAAGGCGCGGATCGCGTCGTAGGTGTTGACGAGGGACACGAGCACCGCGGCGTAGAAGAAGTAGCGGTGCACGTTCTGCATGACCAGGGGGAAGCGCGTCTCGCCGGTGTAGCGGGCGTGCGGCTCGGCCACCGCACAGGCGGGCGGCGACAGCCAGAACGCGCGGTAGTACGCCTTGCGGTAGTAGTAGCACGTCAGCCGGAAGCCGAGCAGGAAGGGCAGCACGAGGAGCGCGAACGGCACGAAGGGCGGGAACTCGCCGAACCAGGTGCCGAAGTCCCGGGCCGCGGGGATGCAGGAACTCGACACACAGGGGGACGAGAACGGTGAGAGGTAGTGGTACTGCTCGACGAAATAGGCTCGCTGCGAGGAGGTCCTCACCAGCGCGTACAGCAGCCACAGCGTCAGCAGGGTGAAGGTGACGGCCGGCTGCAGCCACCACCGGTCGGTGCGCAGCGTCCGGGCGGCGATCTCGGCCCGGCCAGCCCCCGCGACGCCCTCCCCCGCGCCGACGGCTGCCCGCGTCACCGGACCCTGCTCACCGTTGCGGTCCCGACCATCCTCGACTCCTCTGCCGTCGTCCCCAGTTGCGCCGACCGGGAGTCTAACCCCTGCGCCGCACCCCAACCACGCAGGGCCCGCGCTCACCGGCGGACGAACACGGACCTGGCGAGACGGGCCGCCGCTGCGGTCAGCACCGCCGCAGTCACCCCGAGGACCGCGCCGGCCGCGATGACCGCGCGGTCCTGGGACCGGACTCCGAGACTCGGTATGCCGGGTGCCAGCCGGTCCGCCGCCTCCGCACGGTGGAGCCCGCGCACACCCGACGGGGCCCCG